>DATBXH010000161.1:0-4239 GCA_036514375.1 Bacteroidales bacterium
CTTAATAAGTGAATAAATATTTTCAAAATCGTGAAACCCAATTTTTTCAAATGCACTGATGGTATCCTGATAATGGATTTCGATGATAACACCGCCAAGATCGAATATAATATTTTTAATATCAGTTAATTTCTCCTCCGGAATTCCTATTTTTTGAGCAATGCGCGGGTGCAGCATAAAAAATGTATTTAACGTTTGAAATATTTCAATCTATTGTTTAATATTGCAGTCCCAAAAATAACAATTAAAACTCACTCTTTCACACGCACACTCAAACACACACCTATTTCGGGCCCATAGCTCAGCTGGTTAGAGCATCTGACTCATAATCAGAGGGTCCCTGGTTCAAGCCCAGGTGGGCCCACCCTCAGTAGCAGCCATTGTAAAGAAATTTACAATGGCTTTTTTTATTTATATTTTGATTCATTACTGCTAATTCCATTATGGTATGAGGATACGAATACGGTTTTTCATCTTTCTTCTGTCCAGCGTTGGAATAAAATATCGTACACACTATAATACTTTTCTCCGTTTGTGTCGAATTCAAAATATATGAGTTCGAAATTGCTTAAAGCGTTGAGAGACCTCAAAAAAATTCAACCCCAGGGTAGCTGGTTGTAGCAAATGGGTTTTCAATTTGTTTTATACTCATTGTTTATACATTTATGCTCACGTAAAGATAACTTACAAAATGTAATCTATCCCTTACAACAGGAATCTGTTTGATTTTAAAAAGTATTCTGCCACCAATATCCTAAGAAGTATACAAGAAGGAAACGAAAGCCGGAAGAATATATTTATTCCAGTGCAAGTAATTATACAGAAATGGAAAGTGTACTGGATATTATAAAGAGGGCTGTGACATAGAAGACGTACTTTTAAAAGGAAGCAGGCGCGATCTCTGATCGCTGTTTAGAGCGGCGAAGTCGGAACTTAACGAAGGGATATCACGAAGGGAGTAAACATTCGCCGATCGCTCCGAACTTTAGGTTTATGTCAGTATCACACCTTACTGTCATGATTCTTTTTTTCAAAGGCCCGGCATTTAAAGCTTTCGGAGTTTCGCTGATCAAAGCGGTTGACCGTACAAAGTTGGTTAAGGACTTTAGTGTCATAAAATTTTTTACATTGGGAACAAAGCACAGGTACCTGATCGGGCCGGGGAAAATTTTTTGGAATAAGCATGAAAATTATCTTCCCCTTTTTATTTCTTTCGAATTCAGGTCCTTTCCAAAACAATAAGTCCTCAAAATCATAATCTTCCAAATCAGAGAGTATATAGGATTTATTTAATCCATCCGGATCCAGTGACGCAAGAATATCATAAGTTTCATAAGATTCCATAAGGAGGCTGGCATTGGCAACGCAACGTTGCTTTGGTGATAAACAATTCATGGCAGGGAAAAATTCATACAACATGTCAGCTAATACCTTCTGGACAAGCTTTACGTATGCACATGCGTAAAAACTCTCCACATAAATATTTTCGTAACTGATCTTCCGTTTGAACCATGCATCATAATTTTCGAGCAAATGATCCAAAGTACGGTTGTGAACGAAACTGGTAATGTCATCCAGGCAGAGGTCCCAACTGGCTGAATCTTCGACCGGCACATTGGAAGGACTCTCAAAATAATCGTCCTGCACATCGCACATGTTTGAATAAATATCTCTGCCCTTTTCGTGCATAGCTTCTTTCAACATTACCTTTTTTTTGCGGAACTGCGGATAAAAATCAATGGCCAACGGGAAGATTCTTTCTACGTAACAGTCGGCAAATTTCAAGCTCCTGGCTTCGAATGCTTTCTCGTCAAGTTCGTCGTCGTAAGTACTGCCCTCCAAAGGGTCAATTATATCCCCGGGGGTTAAGTCCTGCATCCCGTATAAAAACGGCTTTTGGGAATCACTTTCTTTTTGCCAATTTTTGAAAAACTGTTCGAAGTAATCGCTGCCAAGATAAATCATAACCAAGGGTTCAAATCGTTACTGATATTCTGATGGCGTCCGGAATAATGCGAAGTGACAACCACCTGCATATTAATCATTTTATAACATATTATATACAAAACTATCAAAAATCTTGCCAGAGATTTTCAACCCAGTCAGGTTCGGAACTCTGACTGAGTTATTGCTTACTCAATCATCAAATTTTTAATTAATTCCGTATTTAACTTCTGTTGATGTACTTCCACAAAATTGGCTTTATCATCAAACCAACCGATCACTTTTTCTCTGCAAAGTTTTGTAGGTTTCACCGATAATATTGTTCCGTAACTTGACCAAGGATAATCAGTAAAATCACTGGTAAACCCGCGATGAGACGGATTGGTATGAATGTAAACAATGAGTTGCCGGAAATAACATTCGGAATCAACCGGGATACGTTTAAAAGGTCTTTTGAATAATGAACCTGTACGATTGTACCTTTTGTTAAATGCTTGTGCATATGCATTGAAAAGATCAGAGAAATATAAACGTGTTGCTTTTAATTTAACCCTGTTAGCGGATGAATGTATACCTCAATATCTCCTCTCCAATAAATGTGAAATATTTGATACTAAAGTAATAAAAACAAGTATCAATAGCCTAAGAGCAAAAAGTTTTTCTGTTCCACTGTTGCAACACTCACCGCATTCGAACCGGATGGAAATTCAATTCTTCGTCTTAACTTTACATTTGCTTAAAACAAACACCCTTATGCCACAAGAGAAGCAATCCACCTTACTCGACCTCAACTATCGTAACTCCAGGCCATTCCGTACATTCTTGCGGATTTTTAAACCCGAACGAAAGAATGTTATTATCGCGTATGTGGTGCTGGCCATCAAACATTCCCCCGCGCTTTTTCTGCCGGTGATTATCGGTAATGTTATCAATGCTGTCATATATCGCGGGCCTGATACGTTTCACAGTATTTTGCTTAATTCAATCTTTATCCTGGTGCTGCTGTTTCAAAATATCTTCACGCACACCATGTTTGTAAAATACCTGAGCAAAGCAAACCGCTCCGTTGAACATAACCTCCGTTATGCGCTGGTAAAGCGGATGCAGGAGCTATCCATAGCATTTCATAACAATTTCGAATCGGGCCGCTTACAAACGAAAGTATTGCGCGATGCCGAGTCGGTCGAAATTTTGTCGAGGCAAATAGCCAATGCCGTGTTTACAGGTTTGCTTAATGTGGTATTTGCTCTGGTGGCAACCATTATCTACAATTGGATAGTTGCCTTGTTTTTTGTGCTTACGGTACCTTTGGCTGTGTTGATTACCAAGTTTTTTCAGTCGCGTATGGCCCAGACCAACAAAGAATACCGTACCCAGCTCGAAATCATGTCTGCCCGGGTAAATGAAATGGTGCAGATGATTCCCATAACCCGGGCCCATGCCGTGGAAGATATAGAGATAAAACAGATGAGTAAACAACTTCAGAAAGTAAAAGAAAAAGGGATGAAGCTCGATGTGCTGAATGCCGTTTTCGGTGCTTCGTCGTGAGTGAGTTTCCAGATCTTTCAGTTTATTTGTCTGCTGGTTACTGCGTTCATGGCGTATAAAGGACTCATCCGGGTTGGATATGTAGTGATGTTCCAGGGCTTTTTTTCCATGATCATTAACTCTGTAAATATGATTATTACCATTTATCCGGAGGTTAACAGAGGTTTGGATTCCATCAGTTCGTTAGGCGAGATTCTGGAATGTCCTGATATCGAACTGAACGAAGGCCGTAAAAAAGTGGAAAACATCAAAGGCCATTTCCGGTTCGAAAATATCAGTTTCGGTTATGACAATGATAACCATGCGTTGGTCGATTTTTCTCTCGAAGTACAGTCGGGTGAAAGCATTGCCATTGTGGGAGAATCGGGTTCCGGTAAATCTACCCTAATGAATCTGATTATTGGTTACCGCAGACCAGATACAGGAAAAATCTGGCTCGACAATGTAAATACACAGGAAATTGATCTCCGGACTTATCGCCGTCACCTGGCCGTGGTTCCTCAAAATATTGTGCTGTTCTCGGGGTCGGTCCGCGAAAATATCCTGTATGGCATCGAACATTTCAACATTCCTGAGAAAAGATTGCAGGAAATTATTCGTATGGCAAAGCTTGAGGAGTTGATAGAACAATTACCCGATGGTATGGATACGCTCATTGGCGAGCATGGCGATAAACTGTCGGGTGGTCAGAAGCAACGTATTGCTATTGCCAGGGCACTCATCCGCGACCCGCGTGTTATCATTTTC
>DATBXH010000162.1:0-2163 GCA_036514375.1 Bacteroidales bacterium
TTCATACTCAATGATCTTTTGGAAGATCTTTACCAATTGTTTAACCTTCAGATAAAGGCAAGTAGAAAACAATTGAAGCTTCTGTTAAAGACTTCATTATCAGAAGAGGATTCATTAATAATTCTGGATTATCATCACCTACAAAGGATTTTTTCAAATCTTCTTAATAACGCTGTTAAATTTACGGATGAAGGGTCTATTGAATTTGGATACACTGTAGATGTTAAAAATAGCTTTTTGTTTTATGTGAAGGACAGTGGTATAGGAATACCTCCTGAACTCGCCGAGACTATATTTCATTGTTTCCGTCAGGTGGATGGATCTTTTACGCGTGCATATGGAGGCTTGGGATTGGGACTCTCAATTTCCAAAGGCTTAGTTGAACTTATGCATGGTAAAATATGGGTTGAATCAGACGGAATTCATGGTTCAACGTTCTACTTTACTCTGCCTGATTTGGATTTTTCCAGACACGAAAATGTCAGGATTCAATCAATGGATAGTAATGAGTTAAATCTGAACAATAAAAAAATCCTTATTGTAGAAGACGACCCTGCTAGTTACGAATATTTAAAAGAGATTTTAAGCTCTTGCGGTGGCACAGTTTTGCACGCCGGCAATGGTAAAGAAGCAATGGAACTTTACAGGACATCAGGCCCCATTGATATGGTTTTGTTGGACATTCAGGTTCCTGAAATGGATGGATATCAATTTGCCCGAAATATCAGGGAATTTGATCAACGTGTCCCTATAATAGCACAAACTGCTCATGCCATGACTGATGATAAACGAAGATGCATAGAGGCAGGCTGCAATTGCTACATTGCGAAACCTGTTCCCTACAACCTCCTGATCGATACATTGAAAGAATACCTTGCCTAATCGGTTAAGTTCAAATTATTGAGCTTATTTAGGTCATTCGGTGTATCTACCGATATGCTTTCGAGGTCGGTTTTCTCCACCATGATTCTGTAACCATTCTCTAACCAACGCAATTGCTCCAATGATTCAGCCAGCTCCAGAGACGATTGTGGTAGTCTGGTAATTTCCTTTAATACCTCCGTGCGGTAAGCATATATTCCCAAATGTTTGTAATACGTGTGATATACGCTCCATTCATCAGCATTCTTATTACGAAGGTATGGTATTGGCGATCTGCTAAAATATAAGGCACGATGATTCTTATCAATAATCACTTTCACATGATTTGGATTCAGGATATCATCGTTAGTTTTAATTGGTTTAACAAGAGTGGCTATTTGAGTGTCCTGGTTTTGAAAGCAACTCATTAGCTTTTCCAACTGGGTAGGCTGAATAAAAGGTTCATCACCCTGAATATTTAGAACTACATCAAACGTAATGTTTGTATCTTTTTGCAGGATGTCAATTGCTTCGGCGCAACGGTCGGTTCCACTTTGATGGGAAGGAGAAGTCATAATTACTCTTCCGCCAAAACGAAGAACCTCTTCTTCGATTCTTGGATCATCTGTAGCCACGCACACATATTTTAATACTTTGGCTGCCTGTAAATAAACCCTATGGACCATAGTTTTGCCGTTAATCATTACCAGAGGTTTTCCAGGAAACCTTGTTGATGCGTAACGTGCAGGTATAATACCAGAAAATTTTAGCATAAGTCAGTGTTTGTTAAAAATTCAAAAATAGAGAAAAGCTGCATTCAAAAATATTTATGTTTATTGTAATTTTGTCAGGTTTATAATTGTATTTTTGTCAGGTTTATAAGCCCTGATTATCAAGATAATATTTTTTGAACTGTTTGCATTTTATCGGTTTGATTTGCTTTATAATGCAGTTTCTGCTTTTTGCATGATATTTGGACTTTGGGGAAACTATGATTTAATTTTTAAGAAATGGAAGTTCAGAGGGTTAAACAACGATTTGGTATTATTGGAAGTACGGCAGGACTAAATCGTGCTATTGATATCGCTATTCAGGTTGCTCCAACTGATCTTTCTGTACTTATTACGGGCGAAAGTGGAGTAGGAAAAGAAGTATTTCCCCAAATTATACACCAATATAGCTCGCGTAAACACGGGTCGTACATTGCAGTTAACTGTGGTGCTATTCCTGAAGGTACCATCGATTCAGAACTCTTCGGTCACGAAAAGGGTTCGTTTACAGGGGCCTCCGATAGTCGGAAAG
>DATBXH010000163.1:0-19933 GCA_036514375.1 Bacteroidales bacterium
CGAACTCCGCATCAATTGTTGCTGATGCTTATTTAAAAGGAGCCCGGGGATACGATATTCAAACTCTTTACGAAGCATTATTGAAAAACAGCCAAAACGAAGGTCCCTTGAATTCCGTAGGCCGTAAAGGTGTTAAGTATTATAACGAATTGGGATATATACCTTATGATGTGAATATCAGAGAAAACACAGCTCGTACCCTCGAATATGCATATGACGATTTTACAATCTTGCAGTTGGCAAAGGCTCTCAAACGCCCTCAGTCGGAGATTGATTTATTTACTAAACGTTGCCAGAACTATCGTAATGTTTTTGATCCTGAAACCAAACTAATGAGAGGCCGGAACCAGGATGGAAAGTTTCAAACTCCATTTAATCCCTTTAAATGGGGAGATGCATTTACTGAAGGTAACAGTTGGCATTATACCTGGTCGGTATTTCACGATATACAGGGCTTGATAAACCTGATGGGTGGTGAAAAAGAATTCGTTTTGATGCTCGATTCGGTTTTTGTGGTACCACCTGTATTTGATGCCAGCTATTATCGGTCGGTAATCCACGAAATTCGCGAAATGCAGATTGTAAATATGGGCAATTATGCTCATGGAAATCAACCCATACAACACATGCTTTATCTGTATAATTATGCAGGAGCACCCTGGAAAGGCCAATACTGGCTCCGCGAAGTAATGGATAAGCTGTATGCAGCAACTCCCGATGGATATTGCGGTGATGAAGATAACGGACAAACTTCGGCATGGTATGTTTTCTCGGCCCTTGGATTTTATCCTGTATGCCCCGCTACCGATGAATATGTAATTGGTGCCCCGTTGTTTAAAAAGGTAACTCTTTTGTTGGAGAATGGCAAAAAGGTAACCATAGAAGCACCCGCTAACTGCGAAGAAAATAAATATGTTCAGTCAGTATCTTATAACGGGAAAAACTATACCAGGATGTGGTTTAGTCATCAAGCCCTGATGAAAGGAGCCGACATAAAATTCGAGATGTCATCAACTCCCAATGTACAGCGTGGAACAGACCCAAAGGATTATCCGTTCTCTGTTTCCCGTGCTAAATAATAGGTCAACTATTTTTATAAAATAAAAGAAACAAAACAAAGATGAAACGCCGTGAATTTTTACAAAATGCCGGATTAATTGGTACAGGGCTATTTTTAACCAACGGACTTTCTTTTGCTATGGACAAGACATTTCCTACGGTTCGGGTACCTTTATCCAAACGACATTTTACCAGCCAGGCCGTTGAAGAAGCTATTGCTGAGTTTACTGAAAATGTTAAAAATAAAGAACTCGGTTGGCTCTTCGGTAATTGTTTTCCAAATACTCTCGATACCACCGTTTTTTTCGAAACAAAGGACGGAATACCTGATACATACGTGATCACGGGCGACATTGATGCGATGTGGTTACGTGATAGCAGTGCCCAGGTTTGGCCTTATGTAAATTTTGCTAAAAAGGATGAACCTTTGCGTCAGCTCATCGCAGGAGTTATCAATCATCAGGTATCCTGTGTTCTTAGAGATCCTTATGCGAATGCTTTTTATAAGGATCCTTCTAAAGTTGGAGAATGGAGTAAGGACCTTACCGATATGAAACCCGGTGTTCATGAGCGCAAGTGGGAAATCGATTCATTGTGTTATCCTTTGCGCTTAGCTTATCACTATTGGAAGGTAACCGGCGATATTCAGCCATTTAACGATAAATGGGCTGAATCTGTTCTTTTAACTTATAAAGTCTTTTGTGATCAACAACGCAAGGATGGACCGGGTCCCTACAAATTCCAGAGAACTACATCGGCTGCAACCGATACCCTTCCCATGAACGGGTATGGTTATCCGGTTAAGCCCAATGGCCTTATTTGTTCTTCTTTCCGTCCCAGCGATGACGCAACGGTATATTCCTATTTAATACCATCAAACTTTTTTGCGGTTGTTACTTTAAAACAGGCTGCCGAAATGTTTCGGGTAATTCGAAAAGATAACACTAGTGCTGATAAATTTCTGGCGTTATCTTCCGAGGTTGAAGATGCTTTAAAAAAGTATGCTGTTGTTGATTTCCCGGGAATAGGTAAAATATATGCATACGAAATAAATGGATATGGAAGCTATAACCTGATGGATGATGCTAATGTTCCTAGTTTATTATCCCTTCCTTATCTGGGAGCCCTTGAAGAAACAGATCCTGTTTATATAAATACAAGAAAATTTGTCTGGTCCATGAACAATCCCTTTTATTTTAAAGGGAAAGCTGCTGATGGGATAGGAGGTCCCCATGTGGGATTCGATATGGTTTGGCCTTTAAGCATTATTATGAAAGGATTAACCAGTAAAGATAATGTCGAAATTCGAGAGTGCGTCAGATTATTACAGACAACACACGGCGGTACTGGTTTTATGCACGAATCATTCCATAAGGACAATCCCGCTAAATACTCCCGTTCCTGGTTTGCCTGGGCAAATACTATTTTTGGAGAGTTCCTCTGGAAAGTTTATAATGAAAAACCGGAATTACTTGCATAAATTAGAGCGGTAAAATACTGTTATTATGATGAAAAATCTATGAATCGAATCTCCTGCCATGTGAGGAATAAACATAATCGCCATAATAAAAAACTAAACACAGATCAATTATGAAATTAGTAAACAGTATTATCCTTTGTTTTTTACTCCCATTAAGTATAGTTGCACAGCAAACTAACAGAGTGAAATATGACATTGCCAAAGAGAAAGGGTTATATGTTATCGGATATGCCCACCTCGACTCGGAATGGAACTGGGATTACCCAGCCACCATTAATGAGTATATCAGGAATATAATGACAGAGAATTTCTACTTATTCGAGAAATATCCTGGTTATGTATTTAATTTTACCGGTTCGCGCCGGTATCAGATGATGAAAGAATATTACCCCGACTTGTATAAAAAGGTTGTAGAGTACGTAAAGCAGGGGAGGTGGTATGTCTCAGGATCTTCGGTTGATGAAGGAGAGGTAAATATGTCTTCTTCAGAGGCATTGATACGCCAGGTGCTTTATGGAAATCGTTTTTTTAAACAAGAGTTCGGAAAAACCAGTGTTGACTATATGTTACCCGATTGTTTTGGTTTTTTGGCTAACCTTCCTTCTATCTGGAGCCATTGTGGTTTAATAGGATTTTCAACACAAAAGCTTACATGGCATTCTGCTGCCGGAATTCCTTTTAATGTTGGGCTTTGGGTAGGGCCGGATGGTAAAAGCATTATTTCAGCTTTAAATGCTACCAGTTATAATGGGAATGTTGAGAAACGCCTCGACCTCAATAGTAAATGGGATGTCCGTTTGGATGATAATTTTAAGAAATATGGCATTTCTTTTGACTACAGATATTATGGTGTGGGCGATCAGGGAGGTGCTCCCCGTGAAAAAGACATAAAAAATGCATTAGGCAGCATAGGCAATGCCGACAGTAAATTTAAAGTGTTGCTTACTTCTTCAGATCAAATGTATAAAGATATTACCCCTGAAATCAGAGCTAAACTACCGAAATATACAGGTGATTTGTTGTTAACCGAACACAGTGCCGGCTCACTTACATCCGAAGCTTATTTAAAAGGACAAAACCGTAAAAATGAAATATTGGCTCTTGAATCCGAACAGGTGGCTTCTTTTGCTGATTGGATGGGGCTGGCCGGTTATCCTTTTTCCAAGTTGAATAATTCATGGAATTTGGTATTAGGGAGCCAGTTTCACGATATATTACCAGGGACCAGTATTCCTAAAGCGTATGAATATGCATGGAATGACGAATTTATTGCAACTAACGGCTTCAGCGAAGTATTGAAATATTCTGTCGCTGCGATATCCGAAAATTTAGATACCCGTTCCGAAGGACGATCCCTGGTAGTTTATAACCCTGTTGCTCAAAAACGGGAAGATATCGTTACCGCTGAAATTAATTTTTCACAAACTCCGGTTGCTATCGAAATCGTTGGTCCGGATGGAGAAATTATTCCTTCTCAAATCATCGGTCACGAAGGTAATTCTTTGAAATTTATTTTTTCTGCTAAGGTTCCTTCAATGAGCTTAGCTGTTTACCAGGTAAAAATTTCTTCGGCTCCAAAAGCTGCCTCAACGCTAAAAATATCCGGGAATGAAATGGAAAACGATTTTTATCGGGTAAAAATGGGTGATCATGGTGATATCATAAGCATCTTCGATAAAAAAGCTTCCCGTGAAATTTTATCCGGTCCGGCTAAACTTGAGTTTTTAGAAGAACAACCCGACGAATGGCCATCATGGAACATGGATTGGAAAGACAGAAAGAAGCCGGCAATTGATGCTATGGACAAGGATGCAAAGATCAGCATTGCTGAGCAGGGGCCTGTAAGAGTTTCTTTTAAGATTACCAGAAATGGAAGGGGATCCGAGATAACACAATTCGTTAGCCTTTCTGTTGGAGAAGCCGGAAAAAGGGTAGAAGTTACCAATAAAATAAACTGGCATTCACAGAAAGTTAGTTTAAAAGCAGCCTTTCCATTAACGGTAAGCAATAATAATGCTACTTATAATCTAGGTGTTGGCACTATAGAACGATCGAACAATAATGAAAAGAAATTTGAAGTCCCCTCAAAAGAATGGTTCGATTTGACCGATAAAAGTGGTAAATATGGGGTTTCTATTCTCGAAGATTGTAAGTATGGAAGCGATAAGCCTGATGACAACGTGCTACGTTTAACTCTTTTATATACACCCGGAGTGAACCAGTCGTGGAGATGGTGTACGCCCCAGGAAACGCAGGATTGGGGAATACACGATGTTAGATATGCCATATACGGACATAAAGGTGATTGGTGTAATGGTCAATCTCAATGGCAAGGAGAATTTTTCAACAAACCTTTACTCGCATTTGAGACCGATGCTCATCATGGAAGTCTGGGAAAAGAAATTTCATTACTCGAAAACACGTATCCGCAAGTTGGAATCATGTCCTTTAAAAAGATGGAAGAAGGAGATTATTACCTCATAAGAGTTAATGAATTGAATGGTAAAGATCATAAGTCGGTTTCTATAAAATTCCCAGGGAAAATTATAGATGCATATGAGGTAAATGGTCAGGAAGAAAAGATCGGATCAGCCAATAGTAAGGATAAGTCGCTTACCTTCGATTTGTCGCATTATACCATAAGGAGTTTTGCTGTAAAGTTTGCAACAAGCCCGATACAAAGTACAAGCTCAATACAAAAACAATTAGCCTTGCCATATAATCAGGATGGCTTTAGTTTCGACCAAAACCGTGATGACGGCGATTTTTTCAGGGGCAATTCCTATCCGGGAGAATTGTTACCTGAAAAAATTATCAGTGAAGATATTCAATTTAACATGGGCAACATTGCCGATGAAGAAAATAATATGGTTACTTGTAAGGGCCAAACAATTGATATTCCTTCCGGCGACTTTGATAAAATTTATTTTCTTGCTGCCGCCGACAACGACACGAAAGGTTCATTTGTATTGGATAACGAAACTCAGGAGATGAACATTCAGGGTTGGACCGGTTATATCGGACAATTTTATAATCGTGAATTTACAAGCGATATGACTAAAGTTGTAAATGTTTCCGCTCCTTTTGTTAAGAAAGATAATATCGCCTGGTTTGCATCACATTGTCACGAATCTTATCCCTCAAAAAACGATGCTTATAAATACTGTTATATTTATAAATATTCATTAGATCTGTCTAAAGGAGGAATTAAAAAGCTTACATTACCCCAAAATACAGCCATTAAAATCTTTGCAATCACTTTAGTAAAGTCAAATATTGGCAATATTCGTCCTGCGCAACCGCTTTCCGACGATTTTGCAACCAATCCGTCGTACATTTTTAACCAAACTAATAATTAAATAAGGAATAAAATCATTTATGAAAAAATACGCCATAGGTGCCGACATTGGAGGAAGCCATATCAGTTCGGTTTTAATAGATGTTGAGAATGAATGTATGCTGGCCGAAAGCTTTTCATCGCAAAAGGTAAATAACAAGGATACGGCAGAAAATATTCTTAAAATTTGGGCTTTAACAATAAAGAAAGCGATTGGGGAAAACAATATATCAGAACTTCAGGGTATAGGTTTTGCAATGCCCGGGCCGTTCGACTATGCAAATGGCATTGCCAAGTTTACCAAAGCTGTAGCTAAATATGAGAACCTGTATGATGTAAATATAGGAGGTCGTCTCAGAGGTATGCTTGGATTAGATATCCCTTTTCGTTTTATGAACGATGCCACTTCGTTTGCCGTAGGCGAATCGTGGATTGGCAATGCAAAGGATTATGACAAAACAATAGCCATAACCCTGGGGACAGGGTTTGGATCGGCTTTTATAGATTCAGGTATACCGGTACTGGAGGGGAGTTCTGTTCCCAAGATGGGTTGTGTATGGCATTTACCTTATAAAGATGGTATTGCCGATGACTATTTTTCTACACGATGGTTCGTTCAGGAATGTATAAAAAAAACAGGAAAGGCATTGCATGGAGTAAAAGAGATATCAGAGGAAGCACAAAAAAATCCTGTCGTAAAATTGATATTCGAAGAATTTGGGACTAACCTGGGAACCTTTCTGGCTCCCTGGGCAAAAAGATTCGGGGCCGAATGTCTTATTATCGGAGGTAACGTGGCAGGCGCGTATGATTTATTTGGAGCAAACCTCGAAATTGCCTTAAAGAAGGAAGCCGGCCATATAAAAATTCAACTTTCGGAATTGATGGAGGCAGCAGCAATGGTAGGTTGTGCCCGTTTACTGGAGGAAAACTTCTGGAATAAAGTAAAGCCACTACTGCCTAAGATGTAAAAAATGAATTTCAGAATGATTAATAAGCATTTATAAAATGAAAAACAGAACAATAAATAAACTACTGCCCGTTTTATTCGGGTTTTTTATCATGGGCTTTGTCGATGTGGTTGGAATAGCTACTAACTATGTAAAAAAGGATTTCGTTTTAACCGACACCCTGGCAAATTTACTCCCCATGATGGTGTTTCTCTGGTTTTTTGTGTTTTCGATACCTACGGGATTGCTGATGAATAAAATTGGCCGTCGTAAAACCGTTATTTTAAGTGGCATTATTACTGCGGTAGCCATGTTTATACCATTGATTGTATATCAGTTTTCGGTTATACTTGTTGCATTTGCTTTGTTAGGCATTGGAAATACTATTTTGCAGGTATCGTTAAACCCATTGCTTACCAATGTAGTAAGTGGCGAAAGGCTTACCAGCAGTCTTACCCTTGGTCAGTTCATCAAAGCAATAGCTTCATTTCTGGGGCCCATAATTGCAGCCTGGGCAGCAGCGAGCTTGGGTAACTGGAAATATATATTTCCCATATTTGCCGTTGTAACGATACTTTCAACATTGTGGTTGTTACTCACTCCAATAGAAGAAGAAGCTCCTGTGGGAAAGACTTCTTCATTCGCCGAATGTATCAGACTGTTAGGCGATCCCACCATTCTTTTATTTTTCCTTGGAATATTATTTGTTGTAGGGGTCGATGTAGGATTAAATACTACAATTCCAAAATATTTACAGGAACGATGCGGTCTTAGTCTCGAAAATGCCGGTTTTGGCACGAGTCTTTATTTTGTAGCACGTACTGCCGGAGCATTTCTGGGTGCAATTATTTTGGCAAAAATGAACGGAAAAATATTCTTTATAATCAATATCATCATCGCCTTGGCTGCCACTTCGCTGCTATTGTTTATCGGCGAATTATGGACCATTCGGGTATTGATTTTTGTCATCGGATTTACAGTAGCCAATGTATTTTCCATCATCTTCTCGGCTGCCTTAAAACACAAACCCGATAACTATAACGAGATTTCAGGATTAATGATCATGGGAGTCTCTGGAGGAGCATTTATAACATTTGTTGTAGGAGTTGTATCCGATGCATTTGGGAGTCAGAACGGAGGCTTGCTGGTGTTACTTGTTGCATTGGCGTACCTGCTCTTTTGCAGTTTGAAGATGAAGAAAGCCTGAACTATTTCTTCCTAATTTAACGAACAATTGTGATGATACAAACGAGGTATATACTGTTGATCTGTATATTGTCGGCATTGGCATCATGTAATAGCGAATCGACAGGTAAAATAGGTTTCTTATTACCAAATTTAACCGATGGCCGGTATCCGAAAGATAAGGAATTTTTTGTACAGAAAGCTCGGTTGCTGGGTTTCGATGTGGAGGTAGGTGATGCTAACAACGACTTTGGAATCCAGGAAGCTCAGGCAATAAAAATGGTCGATAAAGGCATTAAAGTAATTGTTTTGTCTGCAGTGAATCAAAACTTAGCGGCTTCAATTGTTCGATATGCCCATGACAAAGGTGTTACCGTTATTGCTTACGAACGTTTGGTTCAAAACTGTAAACTCGATTACTTTGTCGCTTTTGACCATTACCTGGTGGGCGAGCTTCAGGCAAATTACGCCATAGCTCATAAACCCGAAGGAAACTATGTGCTGATAGGAGGCGATAAAAGCGATAAAAATGCCGAATTAATCAGGAACGGACAGATGAATGTGATTCATCCTCTTATAAAATCGAGTAAAATTGATATTGTTTATAGCTGTTTCGTTGAGGATTGGAATGCCACCGGTGCATATAACGAGATGAAAAGGGTAATAAACCTCAGTGGTAAAAGGATTGACGTTGTATTATGCTCCAACGATGGGATGGCTCAGGGTATAATAAAGGCCATAGAGGAAAGCCAGCCCGATTATCCGGCAATAGTTACCGGCTTGGATGCCGATATTTCGTCCTGCAAAATGATTGCCGAAGGAAAGCAATCGATGACGGTTTATAAACCATTTAAGAAAGAGGCCGAACTGACCGCGGAACTGGCAGTAACTATATTAAAGGGGAAAAATGTTGCTTCTGCTGCTAATTCTACATTTAACGGAGAGGTAAACGTGCCCACTATTAAGTTGCAGCCTGTTTCGGTTGATGTTAATAATCTGAAGCAAACAGTTATAAAAGATGGTCAATACAAGGAAACGGAAATCTATAAAGAAAACGGGCAGAAAATGCTATGAATGAAACAATACGATGATCGTTAAATGCTCAACTTAATAGTAGTAAAACTAAATTAATGATGGATTTAATTTCTGATCCTGAATTAGTGCAAAATAAGTAAATAATAGTAGTTTGTAAATAGTAGTAATTAGTAAGTGTAGTAGTTAGTAGTTAGCAAAACCACCCTGGTGTGAACCCCGGTGGTTACATTTATCTTTTCACAACCAAAGGAAATAAATCCGCATGATGTATACCTGTTGCACTAAGTTATAATTCTATCCCTATTTTTAATCCCGCTTGTTGAGGGCGTATTTTGTAATCGTAATAGCATGGTATAAAAGTAGCTTGTCTGTATCCTAAATGGCTAAAATTATAAGTCCCGATGGTCGATTGATAAAACAACTGAAAACTAATCATCAGTTGTTTAACTTTAAACTCTTTACCAAAACCGAATTCAACGAAGCTATGCATTTTATTATTAAAATCATCCGTTTTATCATTAATGCCAGTTATAATACTTTTGTATTCGCCATTTGAGTCGGTATATGAAAATGTATATTGAACATTACTTTTGGAATTTGTAACAAATGCAATTCCGTAAGAGGTTTGGAAAAACCAATATTTTTCCGTTTGATACCTAAACGTGACAGGTACGGCTATTGTTCCCAGTAAAACTTTACTTTCATAGTCCGTATTCGGGTCGTCTACATGTCTTAACAATTTATAATTTGCCAAAGAATATTCAATTCCTGCTCCAATTCTGATTTTTTTGGAGATCTTGTAATATTCTTTAAAGGAAGCAGCAAAGCCAAAAGACGCAGCATTTTGTGTAGTTTTGTTACTTCCGAAAGTTACAACGGGAGAAATATCAATATTCGTTGCGAATTTTTGTGCATAAGACACTGTTGTAATGAATAAAGCGAGGAGTGCCAGTTTTAATTTCGTCATATTATTGTCGGTGTTAAATGTTTTTTTATAGCGTGCAGTGGTTTCCCTGTCAAGATACAATAAACTTGCTGCGGGAAACATCTTTTAAATAGCTAATAAACCAGGATTTTTTTATATATGTGTTGGGTAAATTAGCTTTATAGCATTAATAGTCCAATCATTAATATGATATATGAACATAAATATTAAATCCAGAGAGTTCCTCTTTCGCCCTCCAATTTACAAAAAAACAATTCATGCCCTGTTCATTGACTGGTATTTTTATTCACAACACATGATTTAAACGTTGTTGAGAGCCATAGGGTTATTGTGTTTTGTTCAGTTGTTTGCAAAAACAAAAGAGATTGTCCTGAAAATTGGTTTTGTGTAACCGTGATAACCTCATATCCTGATATATCTGCCGTGTAAAGATATCTATCCAGTCTACAACCTGGATAGTCAGATAATGTAACGCATGCTGATTTCGTACTTGATATCCTATGGACATAGTTGTAAATATATTTTCACTTTTTAAAAGATGAAATTAGCCCAAATTAAACGTTAGCAGGTATCATCGCTGTGTGTCAACCGTACAATCGTTACAAACAAATGTACAATCGATACAAACAACTGTATAATCGTTACAAGCAACTGTACAATCGATACAAACAATTGTACGATCGTTTCAAACAACTGTACAATCGATACAAACAACTGTACAATTGTTACAAGCAACTATACAATCGATACAACCGATCGTCAGATCATCACCGGTAACTGTACAATCGACACTGATAACCGTTCAATTGACATAAGCAATTGTTCAATCGATAAAAGCAACCGAACGATCGGTACAACTGTTCGTCAGATCACCACTGTGAACGATACAATCGATACTGTTAACCGTTCCGTCGACATAAGCAACCGTACCATTTCCATCATCGATTGCTCAATCAATCATTACCGGTGGTTCAAAAGAAAATCCATTCCTTATTATGGCATAATCAACTATAAAAACGATACAGGATTTTATCTTCAATTTACCATGGAAACAAACCCTGCCTCAGGTGCAAATAGTAACAAAATACTATCCCTGCGATGAATAATCATAATTAGTAATCGGATATGTTTACGGTTTGATATCATTAGAACTGCTTTATGGCCAGTTAGTTTATATTTTTACTAATCAATTCATCAATACGATTTTTTAAATCATCCGTGTAACCAAGACTGATTAATAAAACTCTACTATTCTTATCAGCTAGTATAAATGTTGGTAAAGAATAGTATTCCATAGGGTCATTCGATAGATATATATCATAATCAACCTTGTACCTAGTGCAAAATGAATTTAAATCTTTTTGACTTTCTCCCATAGTATTAATGTAAAAAAGTTTAAAAGGCTTATCGTTGTATTTCTTAGTTAGCGTATTCAAAAATGGTATTGATTTAATGCAATGTCCACAATGGATCCCCCAAATTTCAATTAAAATCATATTACCCTTGAAATCGCTAACTTTAATAAGTTTATTCTGCATATTCTTAACTCGCCAATTTGGAAGCTTGTCTCCAACTTTTATATCTTTAATATATCGATGATTTAATATATCATAATCCTGTTGTATTACCTTTTGTGTAAATAAAGAATCCGGAATTATAATATTTTGTTTGACTCCATAATAGTAAGAATGTTGAATTGTACTATATTTTGGAAAAACATTAATTATTTGGAATTCCCTTGGTAAATATGTTTTAGTATCAATACAAACCGTAGCTTTAAAAAAGGCTGTGGAATCTTTTTGTAATTTTCCCCAATATTGAAAACCCTTAAAATTCAGTTCAATTATTTTAAAATCATTAGAATCTTTTATGTTTGGTATTATTTTTTGCGAGTTTGCATATTTTAATATATTTCCAACCGTCAAAAAGCTATTTTGAACAGACATTAAAATATCTGATTCCTTCCACGAAGGTGTAGTGTCTAAATCGACAACGGTCGCAATTTTTTCATCTGGTTTTAAAATGACATATTTACGCCCATTATACATTTCAAACTTATTCATACCAGACTTTATATAATATAATGCTCCAACTAATGTGTCGTTAGTATTTAATTTATAAACGAAAAGCTTTTCCTGTTTAGTAGTATCACCTATTTCTGTATCAACATACCAATTCTTTTCTATATACTCAGCGGTTTGAATGTTTTCTAGTGCTTCTAATGTCTTATCAATTATCCTTTGTTGTGAATAACCCGAATAAGTAATTAGTAGCAAAAAAATTAGTAAAAACAATTTACTTCTATTTTTCATAGTAGTTTCTTTTTTTATTGGCTATAATAATTGTATATGCGTACGCGCACATATTCCATATATACTTAACATAAGTTCTATTCACCTTCTCACAGATTTAATACTAATGCTTTCATTTCCATTTCCGTCTGGTATTCAGGCTATTTTGGTGGCGGTAAATTAGTGTTGTTTGTGTGTGTAAGATACAAAAAGTTATATTTGTTTGGTCCTATGGGTGACATTTTCAGGAAAACTGAGGCAAAACCTTATTTCTATGATTAACCTTAGTAGCAGGGAAACAGAGTAAATATCATTAACTTCAGCATTACATTTTGGGCATTTTTTCATATCAGTTTCTTTAAATCATCTAAATTTTATTTATCTGCCAGGATGTTTTTAGGTAAATCAGGGACAATGTTGCATATAGGAAAAGTTACTGCTTGCAGACTCCTTATCAAGTTATAATGTACTTGCTACGGGAAACACCCTCTAAATAAACAATGAACTTGCAATTTTTTATACATGATATTGAGTTCTGGCCATTTTCAAATACCCTAATTTTCCATTCGTTAGAATTTCAAAACAACTCGCTTATTTTAAGATTCTTTGCTCTTTTAGGCCACATTGAAATTTATATTATAGCTTATGGTAAATGGAGTAAATTTGAACAAAAAAGAATTAATTCTTTTTACTACTCAAATTGTACGACACAAAAACTCCAATTCTAAATCCTGTCCAACTAAGTCTTGTTCCTTCCCCGTTTCCAAAGTCAATTAATTTTGTAGAATTATTGATAATTCCATTCTTTATATCTAATAAAAAACCTGTATTTAAACCAATACTGAGTCTCTTAAAATCATAAGCGTATTTTAACCCAAGTTCGGTATATACGTTATTAGACTTATAATCTTTAGTTTCCTCATTTATAGAAGTATATATCTGAATTTTTTCATCTAGGTTGATTTTTGAAAATTCCATACCTGTTTCATCATATAGAATTATCTTAAACTTTGATTTAGAGTATAATTTAATGTCTAATAATAAACCTGGGGCTAAACAATACAATTTATTATCAAATCTATATTCACCTGAATAATCCGCCCTTGATATGCGTGATGCAGTTGAATGGAATGAAAGCTTAAAACCTAAGCCAACAGTTTTACTTATCGGAAAAATCCAGTACGCTTTATAATACCAAAATGGTGAGAAATTATCAGTAACTTTTGCATCAAATTGGAGGCTTCTTAAAACTTCATCATTTATACTTTTAAGCTGTGCCATGTCATATGAACCAACCCCAAGTTGTAGACCAAAATTTGATTCCTGGGAAAGAGTTGAATTCAGGATAAAACCTAATAAAAAAGTAATTATGGTAATTTTTTTCTTAATCATGTTGTTTATTGTGAAATATGATATTGGTATCCGGGATAAAAAATTATATTATTAGAAAGCCAGATACCTCCGGGATTAACTTGTCCCCAAATTTCAGGTATAGTTTCAATAAGACTTCCTGTGCTAAAATCGTAGATGTAATAATATGTTGAAGATGTAGTTAATACTTTATTAGAGCAAAAGTCTATACTATTAAATATACCTAATAGGGGTATTGTTCTTAAAGTTGAAAAGTCCGTACACGATTTTATTTTTAGATTAGGTGATTCATATATATAAAACTGTCCTGGTTTATTAAAGATAAATCCATAATTTGCATAGTAGATATAAGTGCCGCTTAGCTTATAGCCACACGAAAGACTCATGGAATTTTGATTAATATGGTAAATAAGAACAGAATCAGCAGCTAAGGATATATATGTCCCATCCGATGCTATTTTAATATCATAAGATTTACTTAGCATTTTTGAGTCAATTATTTTTTCATTTAAAATATCGTAAATACAAAGTTTATCTTTATAGGACATGTTTCTATAATAAAGTCCACAGATGCCATTATCAGAAATTTGTAACGGCGAAACTGTCCAGTTGTATGTATTATCAATGGTTGTCATTTTTATACTCTTGATTTTTCTTAACGGGTTTAATTCATATAATTCTAATTCTTTTAACTCATCATCAGGGCACCTTATCAGATACTTCGAACTGGGGGATATTCCCCATGTATTGTCATTCTTTACTATCGTATCTACTTTATTGGTTAAAAAAGAAAATTTATAGATGTTATTATCCCACTTACTATAATAGAAAGCATTACAGGACATTCCTCTAACTATATCAAATGAAGGACACGGAACTGAAAGAGAGCCGGAAAAGGTTGCATAAAAAAGATACTTATAATCCGAAACCACATTTGCTTTAGGAACAGAATATAGATAAAAATTTGCTTGATCGCCGTAAGTGAAATTATTCAGCATAAAAGATGTATCTTGAACAGACAATGTGGCTAAATATTGCCAACTACCCCAATACTTTGCATAGAATAGTTGATATTCTTTCATTTTATCTACATATTGAGTAGATTTCCAGGTAAGAGCAAGTTTATTATTCACAAAGCCAGTTTTCAGAGTAGGAAGGTTGCCACTTATGGTACATTGTGCCCATGCATATGCATTATTTCCACTTTCAACAACATATATGTTATATATGCCGTCCTCACCTGAATAATCATTATCAATAAAAGAGTTATTACTCGATTCAAAACTTTGACCATTAGATAATTTTACAATGCGATATTTCTGGATATTTAAACCGTCAAATTCCTTCCAGGTTAGGGAAGCTCCTTTATTTAAAACCTTTGCAGTGCCATGATAAACTGAATAAAGATTTTTTTTAACTAAAGTCAATTCGCGGGTTGTATAGACATACCCTTCCATTTCTAAGTTATCGGCAATACTATTAGTTCCAGAATTTGTCGTTATCTCTATCTTAAGTTTATGTGTACCATCCGATAAATTATAAAGGTCTCTAATTAAAGTATCGTTTCTGTTACTAAAATTCCATTCCGTACCATCTATAATGCACTTGGCTGAAATAATTCTGTATTTCCCTTGGTTAACCTTTAATTCTAAAAAATTACCCTGATAATATGCAACGGTGTCGGATTTCAAATTAAAACCGAAATCTAATACAGGTGCATCTCCAGGTTTTTCCAAATTTACATAGTATACTTTGGATGGTTCCTTTTCACACGAGCTTAAAACCAGAACAAATGCAACCAAAAAATAGAAAGAATTTAAAATTTGAGTTGCTGGCCAAATTTTGGAGAACTTAATGAAGATCATAGTTAGATTTTGTTATAGTTTTGATTTGTTATTGTACGGACATATTTAATAAATGTTTTTTAGCTAATTTTCCCTTGAGCATTAATGTGTCTATATAATATTTGACTTGCGCACAGCAATTGTATATGCGCGATGCATATATCTCATTTGTATACAACATAAGTTTTATTCCCTCTTCCCTGATTAATTTTAATACTTCCATTCCCATCATCGTCCGGTATTTGGGCCATTTTGGCGGCGGTAAATTCGTGTTGTTTGTGAGCGTAAGATACAAAAAGTTAGATTTGTTTGGTTTTATGGTTAGCATTTTCAGGAAAACTGAGGCAAAAAACAGTAAAAACCTTATTTCTACTATTGACCTTAGTAGCAGGAAAATTAAATATCAACCTTATTACATTATTTATCAGTTTCCTTATAAATTATTAAATTCAACTTTCGTAAAATAGGGCAATAAGGTTTTTAGAAATCATGAACAAATTTCCACTAAGGTTTAACAAATAAGGTAATTATCTTACGTGCTGTCGTATGTTGGTTACATCCAATTTGTCCCATTCACTTTTTATTTTAATTAATTTAAGCAGAAATGGGATAAGTAAAACTAATTCTAGGCGGATATTCATTTGATATCCATGGTGATTGCCGGTAAACGGATAGATAAACATCATAAAGCCACAGGTAATAATTCCAAGTACCGCATCGATTTGACCTGCATTTATTGCCCAGTCCTTTTCTGTCCATAACCCGAAGGCGGTTATTCCTTTCAATAAAAAAAGTGCCATTAAAAATAAGCCATCAAATGATAAAGGAGTATCTGTCGAGAATCCGTAAAGTGAAATTTGGAATTGAAGTCCGAACAAGCCAAAACCAATACCAACCGGAACAATCAAGCTAAAAATTAAAAAGATCCATGTAAAGGTTTTGATCCACCAGGGAAGTAAACTTCTCCTTCTCTTGGAATTTTCAGGCTTTATCAGACTTGAATCTAAAATGGTATTGTCTGTGTTTTGCATTGTTACTTTTTAGCGGGATTAACGGATGTGTTTACAAGGCCTTAATTTTCCTGTGCAAGTTTTAATAGTTTAGTTTCGATATCTCTATCATACGGTGAAGGTGCTGAAAAATCAACTAATTTCCCCACTTTATCAAATATCATAAAACAAGGAACCCAATTGATTTCCATAAACTGCATAAATTTAGAATCAAATCCGTTTTTTAGAAGATAGTGATTTTTATTAGTAAGCGTAACATTTACCGCCTCTGTCCAGAAATTTTTATGTTTCCGATCAATTGATAAATAAACAAATTCAACAGGCTGGTTAGCTAATTTATCTTTCAGTCGCTTTGTATCAGGCATAAGAGCACGACAAGGGCCACAATACATACCCCAAATATCCAAATAAACAACCTTACCTTTGTATTGGTCCATCATTTTACCAAAAGATATCGCATTTCCTAAAGTGTCTTCGAACTCCGTTTCTATAAACTCCCTGGTTAAAGGGTTTCCAACCAATTCTTTTTTCCGGACAAAATTGTTATACGCTTTTTTAACAGTAATCGTAGTAAGCGGGTCCCGGGCAATTTGTTTGTATTTCTTATAAATTACAGAATCGAATTTATCGCGAGCCAAATCAGAACATATGCAATATGCCAAAACATATTCCTGGGTTTTACCTTTTAAAGAGTCGCATAAAACCGTCTGAAAAGGATTAAATTGCTCGCCTGGCCTATATTTGTGAAATTTTACCAAATCCATTGCTTTCCTTGCCGATAAGTTGTTCATTGTATTAATATAAACGTCAGAAATGACATTGCTATCATTTACAAGATTTTTAAACGTGCTGTATTTAACATATTCTTCCGGCAGCTCTAAAGAATTTTTATCCACTTTGTTTTTGTATGCATACATTTGAGGATAGCCTAATAGTAAATTAAAATAAATGGATTGGTTTTGTGCAGTGAAGTAATTAATAAATTCTTTATTTACTACGTTAATTAAGAGCGGCTTATTTTCATACCGGAATTGTGCTTTCACACCCATGTTTTTGTTATTTGAGTGTGTATACTGTTTTAACAATTCGGCTCTCTTATCTCTGAAGTCAGCCAATTTTGCTGCAAACTCTTTTAGAGATAACTGGCCGGTGTTATACTCGGTATAATAGTTTGCTTTTTGATATCCCTTCCTTTCAAGAAAATACAAAAAATTATTTTTTTCAGCTCCCTTACCAAAGTATTGTACGGTGTCTGCTGATATATCCGCAAAAAAATTATCGGAAGGTTGTAATGCTATGTCGTGAACAAAACGTCCGGCTGCAATTCTTCCATATGCAACCCTGGCAACCGGTATCCTGAACTCAAACTGACCGAGACTATCCACATGGGCTTTGTATGTTTTTTGAATATCATAAACAGGATTATCCTCTAACCATTCAATATTTATGGTTTTTACATTTCCCGTATGAACTTGTCCTTTTACAATAGCAGTATCAACCTGCGCGTTACTCAACAAGGTAGTAACTATAAATACTAAAATAACAATCGTCTTTTTCATGGTTAGCAATATTTATTTAGCGAATTTTCTTTTATCTGCAACATAAGTTCCATTCACCTTCTCCTGATTTGATTCTAATCCTTCCGTTTCCATCTTCGTCTGGTATTCGGGCCATTTTGGCGGCGGTAAATTAGTGTTGTTTGTGGGTGTAAGATACAAAAAGTTAGATAAGTTTGGTTTAATGGGTAGCATTTTTAGAGTCTGTTTAAATTTTTCAAATCCTTGATTCTGATAAATATCCCCATTTTACGAGTTCCGCTTTATCCTTAACTTCCTTTATCCCTCCATCAAATATTAAACAATATCTTGTGGCTACATCAAGAACATTTCTATAATCATGGTCGGTCAATATAATTCCTTTTACTTTTGCCTTTTCGGTTATCAACTCTTTTAAGGAATCAATCATTAATGGAGATACGCCATTGAAGGGCTCATCTAATAATAGAAATTTACAATCTGTATTTAAAAGTAATTTTATTTCTAAATATCTTAATTCTCCGCCGGATAAATTACCGGTTTTATTATTTATTAGAGTCCTTAAAATAGAATCGTCTAAAAAAGAATTAATCTGATCGGTTGGTAAATATAATTTTGCTACCTTTTTTACGGAAAATTGCTTTGGCAAAAAATTATGTTGTGGCAAATAGCATAATTCATTTGATATTTTGTATGGTTGAGTTAATACTTTCCCATCAATCCTTATAAATTTATTATCAGTCCATAGCACTCCGAAAATAATTTTTAACAATGTAGATTTTCCGGTCCCGTTTCTGCCAAGTAATCCAATAATTTCACCGGTCGTACATTTTAAATAGATATCAGTTAAGATTTGTCGACCATTAAAAGCCTTAATAATACTATCAATCTCAAGTACGTTAGACATAATGTAAAATACTAAGCAGTAATATGCCAATCAAAATATAAGCAATAAAGGTTATTATGAGAAGGCTTATCTTGGAAATTCCTTTATTATAATAAAAATAGTATTCGTTGTTTCTGGAAGTTTCCTTATAATAAAGGCTTACAATTGGCCCGCCAAACATGCAACAACGAATATATATGACTATAAAAGGCGGTGGAGCTTTCATTATCATTTGCATGCCTAACATTAAGATGAATGATAAAAAAACAGAACTTGCCAAATTCAAAATCAATGTGCTTTTATAGAATTCCCAATATAATCTCACTTTCTGCATTGTTATGGAGCTTTTTTATTATTGGATGTTAGCGGGTGTCTGTTTTTTATAATCCAAATGTAAAGCCCAGGCCTATCAATAAACCACCGGGAGAAATCGTATTCATTACCGCAATGGAGGTACTCGAGAGTTCCGAACCATCTTTAATTCTCCATGGAGATGATTGTAATGGAATTGCATAACCGAATTCCAGATAAAAAGTATTATTCTTACCTAATTTCCAATTGCGTGTTGCTTTTAAGTTTAATGTATAGGCTCTCAATAAATCCATAGTAACTTCTTTCTTTATTCCGGACGTTAATTCCATGTTTGTCTTGAAATCCGTTAAGCCTGAACAACTCGAAAAACCAATCCCATAAGACCATCCCTTTTGATAAGACATATCATATCTAAGCCCGATTGTCATTTTTGAACCCCAACTTCCAACACCCAGCCCCCCTTGTATAAATAGTTTATGATAAACTCTCAAATTACCGGATATACCCAATAAACCAGTATAGCTATTTATTCCGGTACCTAGCCCCAAATAAAAACTTGGAAGAGAGTCTGATTTATTATCATTAGTCGATTGTGCATTAATACTAAAAGATGTAGCAAAACACATAATAATCAATAAAATTCTTTTCATAATCGTTTAATTTAGTACATATTTATCATTTGGCTATTTTCT
>DATBXH010000164.1:0-5317 GCA_036514375.1 Bacteroidales bacterium
GCTCGATCTTCACCACGGTTGATTATAACTTTGAGATCCTGGAATCGAGACTGCGTGAGCTGGCATTTCTGAATAAAGGAATTAACCTGACACTGACTGATAAACGTGAAAAGGATGAGAATGACAATTATCGCGAAGCTAAATTTTATTCGGAACAGGGACTCAAAGAATTTGTCCTTTTTCTGGATGAAAATCGTGAAAAGATAATTGATCATATCATCACCATCGATTATAACAAGGGAAGTGTTCCCGTTGAAGTGGCCCTTCAATACAATAACTCCTTTGCCGAGAACGTTCATTCCTACGTCAACAATATCAATACCATTGAAGGTGGTACACACCTCGCAGGGTTCCGCCGCGGATTGACCCGTACGTTGAAAGCATATGCCGAAAAGGAAGACATGCTGAGCAAACTTAAATTTGACATCAATGGCGACGATTTCCGCGAAGGCTTAACCGCTGTCATTTCCGTCAAGGTTCAGGAACCTCAGTTCGAAGGCCAAACTAAGACAAAGCTTGGCAACAATGAAGTGATGGGAGCTGTTGATCAGGCGGTAAGTGAAGCATTGGGAAATTATCTGGAAGAGAATCCCAAGGATGCAAAGGTGATTGTTCAAAAGGTTATCCTTGCTGCTACGGCACGTCATGCTGCACGTAAGGCGCGCGAAATGGTACAGCGTAAATCTGTCCTTTCAGGTTCGGGGTTACCGGGTAAATTGGCCGATTGTTCGGAACGCGATCCTTCTGTTTGTGAAGTGTTCTTTGTGGAGGGAGATTCTGCAGGAGGAACAGCCAAACAAGGTCGTGACCGCCGCTTTCAGGCGATTATGCCTCTCCGCGGTAAGATCCTGAACGTTGAGAAAGCGATGCAGCATAAGATCTTCGATAACGAAGAAATTAAAAATATGTTTACGGCTTTGGGCGTAAGTATTGGAACAGAAGATGACAGTAAGGCTGTGAACCTTGAGAAACTTCGTTACCACAAGATTATTATTATGACTGATGCTGACGTGGACGGTAGCCACATTGATACGCTTATGATGACTTTCTTCTTCCGTTATATGCAGGATCTTATTGCTAACGGATATCTTTATATAGCAGCACCTCCCCTCTACCTGGTGAAAAAAGGGCAGGCTGAGCGTTATTGCTGGACCGAAGATGATCGAATAAAAGCCGTTGAGGAACTGGGTAAAGGAAGAGAAGGTTCAGTGCATGTGCAGCGATACAAAGGTTTGGGAGAAATGAATGCGGAACAGTTGTGGAGTACCACCATGAACCCTGAAAATCGAACGCTGAAGCAAATTACTATTGAAAGTGCGGCTGAAGCAGACCGTATCTTCTCCATGCTGATGGGCGACGACGTTCCGCCACGTCGCGAATTCATCGAGAAACATGCAAAATACGCTAAGATCGACGTGTAAAACGACTAGCATATATCTTTAACGCTAAGTCGCAAAGACGCAAAGTGTCAAATACAAATTCTTTGCGTCTTTGTGGTTTAGCGTTTTTTGTTACTTTTATTTTTTTCATACCCTCTTATCATGGAAACAGTGATCTCTATCAAACAGCTTTGTAAAACTTACCGAAACGGCAGGTATTCCAACGAAGTCTTAAAGAACATTTCATTCGATATCCAGCCGGGCAAAATCATAGGCTACATAGGTCCCAATGGAGCAGGGAAATCGACCACCATAAAGATTCTTTCCGGGATTATCACCGATTTCACCGGAGAGGTTTCCATTATGGGAATGGATATCCGGAAAGATGCCCTTACCATTAAACGTCGCATTGGTTACATACCGGAAAATGCGGCCTTGTATGATGTGCTGACACCGGTGGAATATCTACAGTTTATCGGGCAGTTATATGGGATGGATCAGGATATGATCACCGACAAAGCACAAAAGTTATTTGATTTGTTCGATCTTGGCTCAGTTGGAAACCAACGGATGACCACCTTCTCGAAAGGTATGAAGCAAAAAGTACTCATTATTTCGGGCCTCATCCACAATCCGGATATCATCTTCCTTGATGAACCGCTGAACGGACTGGATGCTAACGCCGTCATTATTGTAAAGGAAATACTCCGACAATTGGCTGCCGATGGCAAAACCATCTTTTATAGCTCGCACATCATGGACGTCGTAGAGAAAATCTCCGACCGCATCATCCTTATCAATGAAGGCAAAGTGATTGCCGACGGTACCTTCAGCGAAATCAGCAATGCCAGTGGAGATGCATCGCTCGAAAGTCTGTTCTCCAGACTCACAGGAAGCACCGATCATAGTGCCAAAGCCGAAAAAATCATCAACATCTTTGAGAATTGACAGTATGTACGTATTGGCATTGTTCTTACTAACGATTTTCCGCAGTTTAATCAATAAAGGCGGCGCCGATTTTAACCAGGTAAAAACCATTGTGAAGTGCAAGATCACGATGGACAATCGTAAATCGCTTACTCCCACGGATCAGAAAAAAGAGAGAAACCGCACATTTTTGTTGCAGCTCCTTTTCTACTTCATCTTTGGAATGATGTTCGGCGTGCTGATTGGTTCCAATCCGTCCGTTTCCACATCGCTTTTTGTTACCTTTTCATTTCTTATGATGCTTTCGGCCATCAACATGATTGCCGATTTCAGCACGCTATTGCTCGATACGCGCGACAATACCATCATCATCCCCCGGCCGGTTTCGGAACGCACGTTTCTCCTGGCCCGGATCTTTCACATATCATCCTATATCCTGTCGATCAGCCTTGCATTTTCGATCGTACCTGTCATTGCCATTATTGTTAAGTTTCATATACTGACAGCGATTGTATTTTTGATTGAAGTATTGCTATGCACCTTGTTTAGTATCTTCCTTACCCATATCTTCTATCTCAGCCTGATGAAATATACATCCGGCGAGCGGTTTAAGGATATTATAGCGTATTTCCAGACGGTGATGACCATCCTCTTCATGGGAGGGTACCAGCTTCTTCCTAAATATCTTCAACATGTTGAAATAAAAGACATCAGTAGCTGGAAAATGTTACTGATTCCTTCCACCTGGATGGCCCAAACCACTGAAGTTGCCGCTACCTTTCAGATCAATTGGTACAGTACGACGGCTATAATTCTTGGAATGATCATTCCCATTGCCGGAATCTGGCTGGTAATTAAAGTTCTGGCTCCCGGTTATTTAAAAAAATTGGTGGTACTCGAACAAGGTGATAGAAAAGAAACCGCAACCAGGACGACAACCAGTAGTAAAGGCCTTTATGGAATCCTTGCCCGCATCTTCACCAAGACATCAACCGAGAACGCTGCATTTCAAACGATCTGGAAGCTTACCAGCCGCGACCGCGAGTTTAAGCAAACGGTATTTGCAATGATCGGGTCGGTCGCTGTCCTGGTTTTTGTATTTGTTTTTAAAGATAATTCGAGTACCGAAGCGCTTAAACATTCCTATAAGTACCTATACCTGATCTATGCCCCGTTTTTCTTTCTATACAGCCTTACGGCGAACCTGCGCATCAGTAATAATTTCAGGTCGGCGTGGGTGTATACGGTAGCACCCATCGAAAGACCCGGAGAAATTATTACAGGCTCCTATAAAGCTTTGATCATTAAAATCTTTATTCCGGTTTACATACTCTGCAATTTGGTAACGGTTTATATCTGGGGCCCGGGTTACACCGGTCAGATCATAGAAGGACTTTTTCTGAACATCCTTTTAATCCTGGTGGTTATGCTCATGTTTAAGAGTCACCTGCCTTTTTCACAGGAAAGAAAAACAACCAATAAGGGCACCAGTATCGTTTCGGCTATCCTTATGTTTATGGTTTCGTTTGGATTGGGCGGCATTCATTATCTCCTGGTCCGGTACAACGTCAACCTGATTGCAGTTTTGGTGATTACGATGATTGGATGCTGGGTCCTCTCTAACATGCTTCGCAACAGAAGCTGGAAGATGATCGAGAGGCTGGCATAGGGCATCTAATCTTCAGCCTCCCACCATCGCGAATGAATCTCCGTATTGGGCCAAACCACCAGCTTGCCAGGCGAAGGGAGGCAGTAATTGATATGTTGTGTTTGTCCTGCATTCATAAACCGCTTTACAGGCTCGTCCCAGGGGTGAATGGCTACATTGAATGTACCCCAATGAATGGGAAATAAAACCTTTCCTTTAAGATCATCGTGAGCCTCAACCGCCTCTTCCGGAGTCATGTGGATGTAAGGCCAGTTCCTGTCGTAAGCGCCAATGGGAAGAAAATCGATGTCGAAGGGACCATATACATCTCCTATTTTCTTAAAATCAGGAGAATAACCCGTATCTCCGCCAAAGAATACCCTGTGTTTCGGACCTGCAATGACCCATGAACACCAGAGCGTGCGATCCCGCTTCCCAAAGAAAGGTTTCCGACCCGAATCGTGCCGTGCCGGAGTGGCTACCAAAGCATGAGTTTTGCCAATGGAAATGGAATCCCACCAATTGATTTCCGTAATCTGCTGTCTGCTGATACCCCATGATGCCAGTATATCCCCTACTTTCAGGGGAACAAAAAACCGGACACCGGTTTTGCCAAGTTCGATAATGGTTTGATAGTCGAGATGGTCGCTGTGATCATGCGAAATCAAAACTCCATCAAGGTTAGGCAAACCGGCAACGTTTAAGGGAGCCGGGAAAAACCTTTTGGACCATAAAAAATTAAGGATATGGGATTTATCGTAAGGAGAAGTTCGATTGCTGAAAACCGGGTCAGTCAGAAACCGTTTGCCATCGATTTCGATCAATACGGAGGCATGACCAAGCCACATCACCTTTAATCCATCAGCATCGGGAAGTTTTGTAAGGGAATCGGGAGTAAAATGAAACGCATGTTCCGGATGCCTGTGCCCTTTCGTACAAAACCGCCACAACGTACTAAGCATCGCTCCTTCCCTGATTAAGTCGGTGGGTACCGTATTTTCGAAGGTCTTTCCGTTGTAATTGTGCGCAAGGTTCTTGCGGACAACCGTAATGTCCGAATTTTCCTGGCCTCTCAGGCAGGCCACCAGGCTAAAATAAATGAAGAAAATTACAGCAAACCGTTTCATCGGAAAAGAAATGAAGGAACACAAATTCGATGTAAAGTAAAACATAATTTTTGATCAGGATACGGAGCAAATCGACGTCCGTTTGGAGTAAACGAAGGAAGGTTTGGAGTAAATCGATGTTGGTTTGGAGCAAATCGACATTGGTTTGGAGCAAATGAAGGAAGATTTGGAGCAAATGAAGGAAGATTTGGAGCAAACGAAGGAAGGTTTGGAGCAAACGAAGGAAGATTTGGAGC
>DATBXH010000165.1:0-2319 GCA_036514375.1 Bacteroidales bacterium
CCCGAGCCAATACGGATTTGTAATCCGTCTTATACCATTAGTGCTGCTCCTTAAACATCCTCAACCTTCTTCCCAGTTCTTCTTCCTGGTCGTCATGAAACTGGGATACACAAGCCCGCAATCCCTCATGCTCGCTTCCTGTAATGTCGAGTGTTACAGCACTAATACCATAATATAAAAGTTCTTCCAGAAGCTGAGCACCGGTAAAACCCGGATAATTAACCGTAAAATAAAAACCGTCACCCAGTGGTTTATTCTCATCCTTGTCATAGACAATGTAAAAACCATTGTCAGTAAAAAGCTTTTTCATCTGATGGGCTCGCTTTTCGTACTCACGAATTTGCTCTACGAATTTGAAATGACCATCGCTAGCAGCTTTGAACATAGCAGCCATAGCATGTTGTGTCGAATGAGCTGTTCCGGCAGACAATGCATACAACGCACCATAAATAACCGAATGCCCAAATTCATCAGTGCCGAAGAATTGTCTCAGATTTTGATGATGACTGTAAAAAAGTTTATCTGGAATTGCCATCATACCAAGGCGCTGACCCGCATAACTGAAGACTTTGGAACCTGAAATCAACAGGATACAGTTATCGGTATATTTCCGAACCGTTGGCTGATATGGCGCAACGCCGGGAGTACCAATCTTTACCCTGAAATCCATTGCAAAATAGGCCAGGTCTTCTATAAGAATAACATTGTACTTATTGGCAAGCTCACCAATATATTGCAATTCCTTATCGGTTAAGCATACCCAGCTTGGATTATTGGGATTGGAATACAGAATACTTGAAATATTTCCCTGCTTTAGGTACGATTCCAGTTTATCCCTAAGTTTTTCTCCCCTGTAATCATAAATATCAAAGGATTGAAGTCCGAGCCCCAGCGATTTTACCTGTAATTTTTGAACCGGGAAACCGGGATCAATAAAGAGTGTAGTATCCTTTCCGGCTGTAAGGCGGTTAGCCACCATGATAGCTGCCATGCTTGCCTGCATCGATCCCACCGCCGGAATACAACCTTCGGGTGAAAAATCAGCATCTGCAAACAGCTTCAGAAACCTTGCCGTTTCTTTTTTCAGTGAAGGAACTCCCTCCATCGGCGGATAAACGGATGAAACCCCATTCTTTAAAGCCTCAATTTCGGCTTCAACTCCAATGGCTGAGCTCTCCAATCCTGGAACGCCCATTTCCATTCTGATAAATTTCACACCACTGGCTTTCTCAACAACACTTACCAATTTTACCATCTCGCGAATCGAAGCTTTACCTACAACTTCAATTCCGCACTCTTTAATTTTTAATCGGATAATATCTTCACTTACCGGAGTATTCCTCATTTGAAAACAATTAAGACTTTTACTGTATACAATATTACTAAGTTAAACCATATTAAATCATGATTTTTATCTGTTAAGAAGCAATGTTCTCACAAAAGATTTCCCTTCACAGGAATCCAAAATCAATCTTCGTACAATCATCACGATCACCTAATATTTTCGTTTATCGATTACACGCTTGGCTTTACCCTCCGAACGTTCAATTGTTTTTGGTTCAACTAACTTAACATTAACACTAAGTCCCAGTGTGCTTTCGAGGTTACCTTGTATTTTCTTTGTAAGCTTTTGCAACTCACTTATTTTATCCTGAAAGAACTGCTGATCAACTTCAACCTGCAGATCAAGGGTATCCAGATTATTGACACGATCCACAATTAACAGGTAGTGAGGCCTTGTTTCGCTCATCTGCAAAAGTACGCTCTCGATCTGTGATGGAAACAAGTTAACGCCACGAATGATGAGCATATCGTCGCTACGACCCGTGCACTTTTTCATACGTACTAATGTGCGTCCGCATTTGCAAGGTTCATAATTTAAAGTAGTGAGATCTCGCGTACGGTAACGTAGTAAAGGTAACCCTTCTTTGGTTACAGTTGTAAACACGAGTTCTCCTTCTGCACCACCGGGTAAAACTTCAAGAGATACCGGATCGATAATCTCCGGAATAAAATGGTCCTCCTGAATATGGAGTCCATCCTGACATTCACATTCGCACGAAACACCAGGGCCTATCACTTCACTCAGACCGAAAATATCAATAGCCTTAATCTTCCATCTTTCTTCAATCTCACGGCGCATATTCTCCGTCCATGGCTCAGCACCGAATATTCCAACACGAAGTTTATATTCTTCGCGTTTTAACCCTTCTTCTTCAAGTGCTTCTGCTAAGAATAAAGAATAAGAGGGAGTACATGCCAGGATAGTACTTCCAAAATCATGCATAATCTGCATCTGTCGCTTGGTATTACCACCCG
>DATBXH010000166.1:0-5923 GCA_036514375.1 Bacteroidales bacterium
ATTTTACCAGTGTTTACCTTCCGGAGGGTAAGTGGTTCGATCTCTTTAACGATAAAGTGTACGATGGCAAACAAATCATATTAACAGAGACTCCAAATGAAAAAATGCCTTTGTTTGTAAAGGCCGGCAGCATCATACCCATGCAGAAGCTGGTGGAGTCGACTGCCGAAAACCCCGGCGATACTTTATTTGTACATATATACTCCGGCGGAAGCAACAACCGCTTTGTTTATTATGAGGACGACGGCGAAACTTACAATTATGCAAATGGCAACTTTTACAAACGAGCCATTTCCTATTATCCGGAAAGTAAATCCATTGAAATGGATGGGAAAGCGGGAAGCTTACCTTCCAAATTCAAAATGGTAACTTTAATGATGCACGGTTTTCAAACGAATGAGCTGGGAAATCTTAAGGTGAATGGTGCATCAGCCGCAGTTGGTAAACAAGAAATAAGGTTTTTTACGAGCCATTTTAAGTTTGCCGATTACGGACCGTTCGATTATAAAACCGTGACTACCGTATCCTTTCAAAATACAGACAATAAGATTACGATTAACTGGTAAACAATCCAATATATCTATTATGAAGAATCAATCAATGAACGTTATCGTTGTCATCACACTTTTGCTTATTATTAGTGCAACGCTGGCTTATATTTTTATTTTCAGGAAACCGGCAGCACAACGTCCGCTTCCTCCCATGTCGGAGGTAAAACATGTGGACTGGAGTAAAAATGCTTCCATCTACGAGGTAAACATCAGGCAGTATACGAAAGAAGGAACATTTAAGGCATTTGAGAAGGATCTGCCTCGTTTGAAAAAGCTGGGTGTGGATATTCTTTGGATCATGCCTGTCAATCCTATTGGCATTGAAAAGCGTAAAATTCCGGAGGGCAAGACTTCGTCACTTGGTAGTTATTATTCGGTTCGGGATTACAAGGCCATTAACCCGGAATTCGGCAACATGGATGATTTTAAACATCTTGTTGCTGCCGTTCATGACCTGGGATTGAAGATTATTATCGATTGGGTGCCCAATCACACCTCTTGGGATAATAACCTGTTGAAAGTGCACCCGGAATATTACCTGAAGGATTCCACCGGGAAATTTGTATCTCCGTTTGACTGGACCGATGTGATCCGTTTGGATTACAAGAATCCTGCCACCTGCAAATACATGATAGAAACCATGCAATGGTGGCTTAAGGAGACGGATATTGACGGGTTCCGTTGCGACGTAGCACATATGATTCCGACGGATTTCTGGAATGAACTTCGCCCTGAACTGGAAAAGGTAAAACCTGTTTTTATTCTTGCCGAGGCCGACATTCCTGCCCAGCATTTGAAAGGTGTGGATATGTCGTACGACTGGAAGTTCCATCACATCATGAACGACATTGCGAAAGGCAAGAAGAGCGCCAATGCCGTAATGCGGCATTTCAACTGGGTCGATTCGGTTTATCCGCGCAACTCATACCTGATGGAATTTACATCGAATCACGACGAAAATTCCTGGAATGGTACAGAGTACGAAAGGTTAGGGCAGGGGGCGCAGACTTTCGCCGTGCTGGCTGCTACCGTTCCCGGAATGATGTTGATATACAACGGTCAGGAGGCAGCATTTAACCGTCGCCTGAAGTTTTTCGAAAAAGATTCGATCGATTGGGATTCTTATAAACTTACTTCTTTTTATCAGACGCTTACATCTCTGAAGAAGCAGAACAAAGCATTATGGAATGGGGAGGATGGGGGACCGCTCAACCGTATTTCCTCCTGTCGCGACAGCTCCGTATTCATATTTACACGCCAAAAGGATGATAACAAGGTACTGGTGGTTTGTAATTTGTCTGCCAAATCCTTGCAGGTTAAGTTAAAATCCGATGAATTGGCGGGGAATTATAACGAAGTATTTACAGGTACAAAGCAGGAGTTTGAGAAGAAAGCAACACTAAGCTTAAAACCGTGGGAATACAGGGTGTACGAAAAGCTGTAAAGTAAAACCACTTTAAGATTGCATCATAATAAGGTAATAAGGTATGTTAACCTTATCGCACTGTTCTACTAAGGTCACTCTAAAAAATAGGGTCAGTCCTAAAACCTTAGTAGCCTTGATAATTACGCTAATCTAACCTTATTACCTTATTTTTCGCTTCCATGAATTAAACTTTACAAGTTTTTAAATCCATGTGCCATATAAATAAACAATAGGTCACCGCGATGCGGCTATAATCAATGGCAGGAGTTTGATTACTACAAATAGGTCGCTTCGATGCAGCTCTATAATCATTTACACACTTTTTTGGGATTCCCAATAATCCATCGTGACACTCGAATTTTGTCACCGGATACATAAAAATTGCGAGCGGACGATCAAATTTTGCCAGCGGACAAGGAAATTTTGCCAGCGGACAAGGAAATTTTGTCAGCGGACAATGAAAAATTGTCAGCGGATGATCGAATTTTGCCATCGGACACATAAAAATTGCGAGCGGACGATCGAATTTTGCGAGCGGACAGGTAAAAATTGCCAGCGAACAATCAAATTTTGCCATCGGACACATAAAAATTGCGAGCGGACGATCGAATTTTGTCACCGGACAGGTAAAAATTGTCAGCGGATGATCGAATTTTGCGAGCGGACATTCAAGTTTTGCCATGTGACATTAATGAATTGCCACGTGACATCAAAGAATAGATTCTAACAAATCCGGAAATGCGATACAACCAATCTTACTTTTTTATAACTTGAGCTGTGTAAACCAATTGATAACGAATAATATTACACGCAACGCTAACTGTTATGAAGAAAGCAATGGTAAACCGGAGCACGAATAACAGAATTCCGGATAGATATAAATGGGATATAGGCGAAGTGCGGGTATACAGACTAAAGCAAGATATAGCCGAAATACTTCGGTTATACAAATGTTAGTGCCAATGTTAAAAAATAGCATGCAACTATGATAAAGTATCTTAGATTTGGTTTTTTTATCTTCGGGATTTTTGCAACTACCTCTTTGATATTTTCTCAGATTATTCCAAGTGAAACTGAGATTGAAAACACACTGAGAGAGGAATTTTCATTGGTTGATAAATTAACTGGGACATGGATTTGGATAAAGACTAAGGAGGCACTTTCTGGAAAAATTACCACCCCTAAAACTACTGGACACAATTATAGAATAGAATTCACAAAAGATAGCATTTATAGGGTATTTAAGGATAGCATTAAGATATCGGATAACAAATATTCAATTGAATATAATACTTATATAAAAATAAAGGGAGTCCTAATACAATCTGCAACAATCATTGGAAGGGATACATTGTATTTGAATGATGTTTGCCCTGATTGTCCTGGAAGTATGTACATAAGAAAGAAGATAAATACTAAATGATTTAGAAAAGAAACACTGGCACTAACAACGCATATATTTTATTTGGGGTTGAAACGGCAAATGAAAGATTTTAACTACATTTAAAACCAATTGCACCGTGATAGCACAGCGCCCTGTAGCTCCCCAAACAAAACATATGCGCGGCGTTGGCAGTAATTTTTAAAAATGATTCTTACACATGAGATCGACAATTACAATAATTTTACTTTTTGTATTTACGTCAGTATACGGACAACGCGATAAATTTCAAATACTTTTGGATAGTGCAAAAAACCTATTTAAAAGTGAAAAGGGACTAAATCAGCAAGAACTTGACCAGTTTGATTACAATCGAATAGTTTGTATTCTGAATAATGCTATAGAATTGAATCCTAACAATTCTGAAGCAAGGTATTTTTTAGGTTATGTTTTTAGCAGGATTAATTCGAGAGACGGTCGAAGTATGATAGATGTGAATAAAGATTTGGTTATTAAGGCAAGCCAACAGTTTGAGAAAGTAAATAAACTCACACCTAAATATAATGGAGAAATTGTTATACTTGATCCGTATTCTAAACTATCGGCTGAGTGGGGATCCATTGCTATGAGTTATTGGCACAATAGCAAGCCTGATTCGGCAATTTGGGCATTCAAAGAAGGAAAAAAACGGGGTGGATTTGGAGATTATATACTTGAATTAAATAAGAAAGTATTAGATGCGTGTAGTCAAAACTCAATTCTTATTTCATCTGGAGATAACTTTACGATACCACTTTGGTACTTGCAAATATTTCAAGATTGTCGCAGTGATGTTAAGGTTATTGATGTTAGTCTATTGGGGACGAAATGGTATCCAGTCTACCTTTCAAAAAGAAATATTATTAAATTTGATTTAACTAATGAAGTCCTAGATACAATAGGATATACGAAATGGAAAGATTCAACTGTTACAATTAATAATTTTTCATGGACAATAAAACCAAGCTATTACGGACAGTATTTATTACGAGGTGATAGAGTTTTATTGAGCTTATTGCGAGAGAATAAATTTGTAAAAGATATATATTTTACAATTGGATTTCCAGAAGATGATAGATTGAGTTTAAAAGATTATTTATCTTCATTAGTTATCGTTGATAAACTAACAATTCTTGATAAATCAAATCAAACCTTTAAAAACTATTATAACTCAATTATTGAATTATTAAAGCTTTCAAAGTATGTAAACATAAATAGTTCAGATGAGATGAGGTTATTTGATAATTTTAGGTATAACCTTCTCGGACAGGTAAATGAACTGTTAACAGCGAATCAAAAGGCGAAAGCTAAGGATTTGATGAGAGTATTGGATCAATATGCGAACGAGAAAAACTTTCCATATCAAGACGAAAATGCTTTAAAATACTTAGATTATCTTAAACAAAGATTATAAAAAACTACTGCCAACATCATGTATAAAAAATTGCCGGTTCATCAGGTATTTAAAGAGTTTCGCCCGCAGCAAGTACATTGTATCTTGATAAGGAATCGCTCCGCAAACGGCAACTTCTTTTCATACATGTAACGTTGTGTGCAATTTTTAAAAAAACCAGAATACTTTGATTTACTTATTATAAATGTTAAAAAAGATAAGGTAAATGAAATTTTGATTGTCTTTTCCCTGATAGATTGAAAACTATTATTAAAAAACAGATTATATGAAAAAGTATTATTTTGGATTGACAATTTTTGTTCTAATCATGACTTCTTGTTCAACTTATTACATGACTCCCAGCAGTTTTAAGGAACAGCTTCAAAACATTGACCCAAATAAAATAAATGATGCTTATGATTTTAGACTTGGATTAATCGGCGTTGCTTTAAAAGGTGGTAAAAATTTTTACAATGGGATAGAAACGATTAAATGTAAAGATAAAAAGGGTAATGATGTAACCTTTACTATAAAACCTCAAACAGGGATAAGATTGACAGATTCTACAGGACGTCGAGTTCAATTGTATTTTGATTCTGTTTTTTTGAGAGATAGCATGGTTTATGGAAGTAAATCACATTTTATTACATTACCAGTGACACCAATGAATGTAAATAAACTTACAAAGATTGAAATACAATAAAAACTACTGCCAACCTAGGTTACTATTGCACAGCTTAAAAATTGAACGTTTTGTTTCCAAATAATATTTCAGGGAAATTGGGAAGCCAGTAAAAGTGATGCATTCAGAAAAGAATTTTTAGTAAAGACCTGCCAAGACTTAGAGGGATGGTTTTGCCGCCGAAAAAGAGCTTCAAAAAACCGTTGGGAAATAAAATGTCACGAATTACGCCAATAATAACCTTGTTACAGTCAGAATTAGCCGGATAAATTAATCGGATTTTTATACCTTTACAGAAATTTGATTGTATGCTTACCAAGGCTAATGTAATTAAAACAATAACTGAATTGCCGGAGCATTTTTCCATTGATGAATTAGTGGATAAAATGATTTTGCTTGACAAGATTGAGAAAGGAATACAACAAGCAGATAATAATCAGGTAATTTCAGA
>DATBXH010000167.1:0-4231 GCA_036514375.1 Bacteroidales bacterium
TTCCGCCAAAGGTTTCTTCTGATAATTAATATATTCATTAATTATCTCCCGACCATAATAAGAACATCCCTTTTGAATTGAGTCCAAAGCCTCAAATATTTCATTTTTATCAGCATTCTTGTTAAGGAATCCCATAATTCCAGCATTGAACAATTGTTCAAAATATTCCGGCTCTTTATGCATCGTAAGGATCATTATCTTTAGGACCGCATATTTCGTCAGGATTTCCTTAGCCAGAGTAATTCCGTCGGCATCGGGTAATTCAAGATCAAGGATAATCAGGTCAGGGATATTTTGTTCCAGAAAAGGAAGAACATCGGATCCTTGGGTGATAACACCTGCAATGGTATATTTTTTAGTCTTTTTCAGTAATTCAGCCAGTCCTTCGGCTAAAACCTTATGATCATCGACAATTAAAATATTCATGATACCATACTTTTATCGTTCGATGTTGCCTCCGGAATATGAATAATAAAGCATGCGCCTTTTCCCGGACTTGAATTAATTTCAAGTTCTCCCCCCATGGAAGATATCCTGTACCTGATATTTTTAAGTCCTATCCCCTCGTGATGATCCGAACGAACATCAAATCCATTTCCATCATCCTCCACGGAAACCGAAATAGTTTCATCCTCACTGCCATTGATCTGAATATCCAGGTTTTTAGCATTAGCATGTTTTAGCGTGTTGGTAACTAATTCCTGTATTACTTTAAAAATAGTTACCTCCGTATCCTTGGACATTGTCAGCTCTTCCTCATGAAATGACAGGTTTACCCGAATGGTATTGTGCGATTCCACCGTATTTTTTAAATCCTTTAATGCAGCTTTCAAACCAAACCTGGTAAGCAATCCTGAGTGCAGGTTATGAGAAATATTGCGTACCTCTTGGTAGGTATTTTCCAAAAGTGAAAGGTTTTCTTTAACGAAAGATTTATCCTCCTGTTCATAATTACTCAGGTTAAGCTTTATCAGCGACAACATGCTTCCCACCCTGTCGTGCAACTCGCGCGATATCCGTTGTCTTTCATTCTCCTGCCCTTCGGCCATCGACATCATAGACTTAATTTCGCTTTGTTGAACCAGATTTACTATTTCCTTATCTTTTAATTGTGTATTTCTCAGGTAGAGAAGCTTCTCATTTTTCAACTTCTGAAAAATAAAATACAACAAGCTACTGAATATAATAATGGCAAGTGCCAAGAAAGCCAACAGACCGTTTCGCTGAAGCGATTTATTTTTAATCTCCAGGTTTTGCATAGCTACTTTCTGCTCCATTTTGCCTTTTTCGTATTTTTCCTGTATATCGATGATTTGCCTGGATATGGTAGCATTCAGGAGAGTATCTTTTAAAGTTGAGTATTCCAACAAGTATTTATATGCCAGATTGTATTGACCTAACCCCGCATAAGCCTTATAAATTCCATCGTATATGTGTTGAGCCTGACTTTTATTACCAGTTATCCTCGAAAGCTCAAGCGCCTTGAAACTGAAATAAAGCGATCGCTGATAATTTTTTTGATGATAGTAGACTGTTCCTAAACCTATATAAACATTCGTAAGATCAATATGATTATTATACTTTTCTTTATAATCGATGCACTTTTCAAACGAGGAGATGGCTTTCAGGTCATTACCCGCTAAGGTATACAAAACACCCAAGCTCTCCAAAGTTTTGGCAGCACCTCCGTTGTCCTTAATCTTTTCAAAAATATGCAAAGCATCCTCTAACGTTTTTTCAGCCTCAGTAAATTTTGATTGAGAGGCCAATACATTCCCTATATTAATAAGTTCTGTAGCTATACCCTCGTCATTCGCTTTCTTTTTTTCAATATCCAGACTCTTTGTATAATATACAACTGCTTTTTGTGGCGATTTTAATTCATTGGTATAAATATTACCCAAATTATTATACGATAAAGCTAATCGGTCCAGATCATTATTCTTCTCGCTTATGTGAATACTTTTCATGTAATATTCTATCGCCGTAGTATAATTTCCCTGCGAGTATTCATCGTTTCCTATGTTGTTGTAAATGGTCGAAGCAATTTTATCATCTTTTCCTTGTATCAATTCCAGCCCGTTTTGATAGTACTCCCGTGCATCTGTAAACTTACTCTGCGATGAATAGATACTGCCGAGATTCACATAAGCAGGCACCAGGATAGCTTTATCATTTACATTTTCCTTAAGACCAATACTTTTATTGTAATAATTGATGGCTTCCTGAATAGTATTTAACCGTTTGTAAACATCGGCAGTATGACGAAATAAATTACATAAGCGATCCTTTTCCTTCGCAAAAGGGTTATTTTTATTATCAATAATAAGTTGAAAATAATACAACGAGGTTTTATAGTTCTTTGTAAATTTTTCTCCTAACCCATAGTAATAATAAGAAACATTTAACCAATAGTCCGAATTGGCCTTAATCGCCTCATCTTCCATTTTTTTGCTTTGAGCTAACAAATCTTTGTATTGGTCATTCTTTATTTTATCATTAATCTCAATTTCCCATTGTTTAAATTTTTCATCATGGGGCTGTTTAAACCAATTTGTAAATATATTTAGAATAAAAAACTTATTCGCAGACCGTTCCATGATATCAATGGAGTAACCCATAGTGACCCCATTGATACACAATAAAATTACAGCAGAACCTAAAAATTTACAGCACCCGTAAACAGACATGGATAGACTAAATAAATAATTATCAGAGGTTATTTCTCAATATCACCATATCTCACAACTGCTTGTCCTTGAACATCATTACTGGTAGGTAAAGTGGCTATCCTAATGGTAATTTGTGTATCGTCCAATAGAAGAGTCTCGTCAGGAGATTCTATTTTTATATTATCGATATAGGCAATGGAATAGCCAGTATAATCTGAATCCGCATCTGAAGTTACCACTGTAAAAGTATAAACAAGTACCTTATTATCGGCATCACCTTCCCAGCGAACATCAACTTCATTGGCAACCTTATCAAACGGTTTGATCTTAATCATAAGATCAAGATGTTTATCAGTTGTACTTACTTTATGAAAAAAAACAAATGGTGAATACCATGCAGGTAAGTTATTATAATTTAAATCATTATAAACAGGAGCAATTAAAACTTTAGAATTCATCTGATAAAAATTAAATTAGGTAAACATTTCAACTATAGCCCGGTCTATCCTTTCACGGGTAAATATTATAATAAGTTATAGTTCTTACTTTTCACCTCCTTTACTATAATTATTTATTGATTTACAGCTATATAAAAATATTTGTTCATGAAAGATATTGCTAAATTAATATTGTTTTTCAAAATCCAACATCAGAAATCAATATTTTCCCAAGCCAGTATAATTGTGCTGTTCAAAAATAGCATTAGCATGTCTAAATTATAGTTATTTTGAAAAATAGTTGTATATTTATACAATTATTATTGTATAATTTTTAAAAATTCATCGAAGGATTATCGTAAGATAATCGTATAAAATATAAATTAGTAGTATCACCAAAACGATTACACAATGGCAGAAGTAAAGCAAAACATCATTACCCAGGGAATGAGCGGAGCTATAGGAAAGCAAGTTGTTTTTAAAAGATATGGAAACAGAACCATTGTATCTGCCATGCCAGATATGAGTAAGGTGGTAAAATCGAAAAAACAGAAAGCAGAGAACTCAAGGTTTCGGGAAGCTATTATTTATGCACGTGGTCAAGTGGCGGATCCGGTTTCAAAAGCTGAATACAAAGCCAAAGCAAAAGGGATGCAAAAACCACATAACGTTGCCATCGCAGATTTTTATCATGCTCCTGAAATTAAAAAAATTGACGCATCAAATATTCGAACTGCGCAATCCCTTACTATACATGCTGTAGATGACTTTAAAGTGGTAGACGTTCTGGTTGAGATTTATGATATGGATGGAATTCTCCTCGAGGAAGGGCATGCCATTGAAGTAAGAGAATGGTGCTGGTCCTATAAAATTACAAAAATTATGGCTTATCATCAGTTACATATATTGGTTGCAGCTTTTGATAAGCCTGGAAATAAATGCGTACAAGAGTTGGAAGTTGTTTTAGATTAAAGATTTAAAAACTAGCTACTATTTAGCAATTAAACTTTAAAGAAACAATGTTTTTGCTGATTTTCTGTTACTTGCTTCCTGGTGACTATTAAGCTAAGGCTGTATTTAAGATTGAACCATTGTTGTTTATATCCTTACAATTAAATATAT
>DATBXH010000168.1:0-17669 GCA_036514375.1 Bacteroidales bacterium
ATGGGGTTGAAGGGGTTTTCGAGATTGAATACGCTGCCATTGGAGGCTCAAGTATTTGGACAAGCGATCCTGCCAGCAAAACCCGTGGCGATTTTATTGCACAGGAAATAATGCCCCAAAATATTGGAGGATGGGGTGAAATGACTCCTACCATGGTGTTGCTTAATAAATTTTTAGCAGAACCAGACAAAGACGGTAATTTTGATCCCCGCGCCACAGCAAGCCTTGCTTGGGATTATCCGGGCTGCACATATTATCAGCGGGATTTTCATACTACATGGCCGGGCCAGGTATTGTTGAAAAAGGGTCAGAACTGGTGGAACAAAGACGAAGGAAACTGGATTTCTTCGCTGAATGAATTCGGCATGCGTTATGCCGATGTCTTGCTGATGCTGGCTGAAACCTATACGATGAAAGGGGATGTTGCTTCTGCGGCGCCATTAGTACAACGGGTGCGCACCCGCGCAAATCTTGTGGATAAAACTGTAGCGATGACTGCTTATACGGCAGATCAGATGATGGTTGAAATTAAACATCAGCGCGACCTAGAATTTGCCCGTGAAGGATTACACTTTTATGATTTACGCCGTTGGGGAGATATTCAAAGTGTAATTACAGCTGCCAAGAAAATTGGTTATTTGAACTGGGCTGCGAAATTTGAATACTACCCGATACCCTTAGCTGAATTGCAAACCAATACAAAAATGACACAAAGTACAGCGTGGCAGTGATTTGTGCTATTTTCTGCTTCTCAAAAATATAGTTAGTAGTTTCTAGTTGTTAGGCTTGACTGCCGGGAATTTAGTCCCGGCAGTTTTCTTTTAGGCATGTACACAACAATCTCGTCAGTGTCCGGATTTTCAATACCTGTGTCCTGAAATTGGACACTTGAATATTATTCAATGCAATTAACCGACAGATTATATGCAAATTACGCATAAAGGCACAACATTTGAGATATGTCATTTAAAGCGTATTGAAGCATTATGGATAGTATGGATGGAATGGATAGAATAATAGATAACAAAGGACGTATTCTCCGAAAACGGATTATCATTGCAGGGGGTACAGTAATTCTGGTTGTCATTATTTTTTATGCCTTTTTAGGGGCTAGAGGATCAAAATTAAACGTCAGTCTGGATAAGATAACAGTGGAACCGGTTACTTACGATTTGTTCCAGGATTATATTGCTGTTGTCGGCACGGTTGAGCCAATCCAAACGGTATATTTAGATGCTACCGAAGGGGGAAGAATCGAGGAAATTTATCGTCGGGAGGGCGCGATGGTAAAAAAGGGTGACGACATTATGCGCCTAAGCAATGATAATCTGTTACTCGAAATTTCAAATTACGAAACTGAAGTTGCCAGAGCTATTAACGATTTAAAAACAATGCGTGTTAACCTGGAGAACCAACAAATCAGCAATCGCACACAGTTGGTTGATTTATACTACGATCTTTTAAAATTAGAACGGGATTATAAAAAGAACATCGCCTTAGAAAAAGATAAATATATCTCACGTGAAGAGTTTCTGATTTCGAAGGAGAATTACGAACGCAAAAAACGTCTCTTTGACCTTTTATCAAAAAAGAATTACCAGGATTCAATTTCAATGAACACAAGGATCGAAGCATCCGAAGAATCGGTTGGAAGTATGCAAAAAAATCTGGGAATCATCCGCACGAGACTCGTTAAGCTTACCATAAAAGCGCCTGTCGATGGAGAATTAGCCACATTAAACCCGGAAATTGGTCAGGTTATTTCCTACGGTACAAGAATTGGTACCATAAATATCCTGGATTCCTATAAAGTTAAAGCCGACATTGACGAACATTATATTTCAAGAATAAAACCGAGGCTCACCGCTTATTGCGAATTTTCGGAAAAAGATTATCAGGCTACTATTACAAAAGTATATCCGGAAGTAAAAGATGGAAGATTCTCCGTGGACATGGTTTTCACCGGCCAAATTCCGCTTGAAATACGCATTGGCCAGACATCCCGCATTCGACTTGAGCTCGGTGAATCAAAACAGGCACTGTTGGTTTCGCGTGGGGGGTTCTATCAAACTACCGGAGGACAATGGATATTTGTAGTGGATAAAACGGGTAAAAAAGCCATAAAAAGAAACATCCGCATTGGTCGTCAGAACCCGAAATATTATGAAGTTTTGGAAGGTCTGGAGAAAGGCGAGCAGGTCATTGTTTCGGGTTACGAAAATTTTGGAACTGCCGATCAATTAATTCTTAAAGAAAATTAAATATGTTCAACAATAATATCATAAATTTAGTGGCCCTAAACATACCTTAATTATGAAAATGAAAAAGATTCTATTCGTTATTTCTGTAATTGCATGTCTTTTCACTAACAACAGTCAGGCTCAAAAAAGCTGGACTCTCGAGGAATGCATCCGATACGCACTGGACAATAACATACAGATAAAGAGACAGGAACTGCAAAGCGAGACAATGAGGAACAATTATCAGCAATCAAAATTTCAGACATTACCGAATTTAAATGCCGGTGCAGGCCACAACTGGAACCTCGGTCGAAGTGTAGACCGGTATACCAACGAAATTACCAATACCACTGTTATGTCTGATAACTTTTATATTCAGAGTTCGGTTACGCTCTTCAGCGGTTTTCAGACCATAAACACCATTCAGCAAAACAAATATATCCTGGAGAAAAGCCTGCAGGATTACGAAAAAGCCAAAAACGATATTAGCCTTCAGATAGCAACGGCATTTCTGCAAATACTCTTTAGCGAAGAAGCTTTAAATATAGCGCAAAACCAGCTGGATGTAACAAGTTTACAACTTGAAAAAACTCAACGGTTGGTTGAAGTAGGCAGTAAGGCGAAGGGAGATCTGCTTCAGATTCAGGCACAACAAGCAAATGAAAAATATAATGTGGTAAATGCCAAAAACAATTTGAAAATAGCAAACTTAACGCTGGCTCAATTGCTTGAACTTAAAACCGCAGATGATTTTAAAATCTCACGCCCGGACTCGGTAAAGATTGAGTATAGCAATGTGCTGGCAACTGTGGATGACATTTATAAGGAAGCCGAATCGAAGTTACCACAAATAAAAAGTGCGGAATACGACCAAAGATCTAATGAATATGGACTGGCAGTTGCCAGAGGACAACGCTATCCTAAAATTACAATGACTGGTTCATATGGTACCGGTTACTCAGACGCCCGTCAAAAAACCATTGGTTTGACCCCAAGCAGAACGACGGTTGGTTACGTCAATGGCGATGCCAATCTGCCTGTTTACTATGATGCATTAGTACCTGAAAGTGGCAATTATCCATTTGCAGAGCAATTGAAAGACAATGCAAGCAAATCATTGTCTTTTAGTTTAAGTGTTCCTATTTTCAACAATTTTCAAACGAATTATTACATAAGTAACTCAAAAATAAAGGTTAAGGATTCTGAGTATAATCTCGAACAGTCTAAAAAGGGCCTGTACGCTGACATTCAAAAAGCTCATGCCGATGCATTGGCAGCCCTGGAAAGATACAATTCGGCAAATGAAGCCGTAGTATCTAACGAAGAATCGTTTAAATATACACAACAAAAATATGATGTGGGTTTAGTAAGTTCTGTGGATTATAATGTGGCTAAGAACGACTTAACCAAGGCCAAGTCAGACCTTATACAGGCAAAGTATGAATACATCTTTAAAATCAAAGTTCTTGATTTTTACCGGGGTCAACCGATCACACTGAAATGAAAAAATTCCCATTTGGAATTATGATATGAAAGCCCGGTTAGATCCGGGTTTTTTGTTTTATTACCAATCTGTTAACATTTCCTGCAAGGACAACGGAACGATTTTTTTCTTACTTTGCGATTCAATCATTTAAATAAACCTTTAACCTAAATTAACACAAAGATTATGAAAAAGCTATTCATTGTTTCCGCATTGCTTTGCATTTCTTTCATCTCGTTTTCGCAGGTCTTCAATACTGCAACCATCTTAAAACCAGGTAAATTTTCTTTAGGTATTGAGCCAACTATAGTTGACAGGGACCTGGGACTTTTCCTCCATGGTGGAGTTGGCCTGACAAGAGGAGTTGACCTCGGCCTTAAATATGGATTTTTGCCTTATAATGATTATTTCGGAGCCGATCTGGAATGGCGCCTGATGGCAGGAAAGCCAAGCATCTCACTTACAACAGGCGGTCATGAGAGAGGAGATTTTGGTCTCGATCTTGGATTAAACCTTTCATTCCCGGTTGCTAAAACAGCAAGCCTATATACCGGCTTTGATTCCGACATTAATTTCCCCAAATATTCGAATGGAACACAATTCCTTGCATGGATTCCTGTGGGCGTTCAGCTTTATCTAAAACCCAGGATGGCTTTCATGCTTGAGGCTGAAATACCTTTGAATAACGTGACTTACAGTATTTTTGGAGGTGGTTTAAATTTCTATTTTTAACATTTCCAATCATTGTTGTCCGGTAGAAAGGTACAACCCTGACTGACGGCTAGGCTGGCTCTACGAGGTTGTACTTTATCTCGTATATGTTTTTTTACAATAATGTTTCTCAGTTCGGCGTTGCATTTGCAACGTCGAGCTATTCTTATTAGCATTTGCTAATATATACCCCAGTCTGTTGCAATTTAGCAAATGCTACCATATATAATCCGACGTTGCAACTTTTCTCATGAACGTCAGTGAATAAATGCAACGCCGAACGGTGATTACAAACTATGGCGAACTGGAAGGCAATCGTAAGGCAGGATGGGATATATGTTACTTCCCGGAGCAGGGATGCAAAACTGCAGCAAGTAATCGGTGGTTCCCGAAAATGTACCGCAAATTGCAGGAACAATTTGTTGGTTTCCGGAGGTCTCCCGCAAAGTGCAGGAATAAATTGTTACTTCCCGGAAATCTTGCATAAATTGCAGGAACAAAAAGTGACTTTTCGAAGATCTGTTGCAACCCTGTGACTATAAAATGTTACTTGTAGAATGCGTGCCGCAAGTTCGAAGTCTAAAAAAGTTATCTTCCGAAAGGGTATTGCAAGTATTAAATCCCAAAATATTACCTCCCGAAAGGGCGTTCCAGTCCTGCGGCCTAAATTTTTCAGAGCCTGTCTCAGTGTTTCAAAGAACGTTTTATTGTTAGCTATCAAATATTGAACCAGATTTGATGAAAATATTGTTTTTGGCAAATAATTATTTGTCAAAATGATAGGTATGGCTAACCAACCTGGTAATTGGATAAATCAAATGGCTTTTTTTTATTTTTCCTTAACGTATATCAACGCAAAAAAGCTGTTGGTCTTGCATGATCATTTATAATTTTATAATTGAATTTCAGCAAGGGATTATCCCGATGAATGCAATAGAATTCTAAATTAAAGATAATTCTGTTACTGCCCGGGATTACCCATTCTAAGCATTAGCACCTGTAAGGTGAAAGTGACCACTAGCAATAAATATGCTTTATTATCGGGTTTTATCAATAATATAATTTGCTAATGCGAGAATTGGGATAATTTAAGAATTTAAACAGACGCTAAATCCTTTTTTCGAAACAGTAATAGGGTACTTTCTGGTAATGAAATGTCACCTCGCCCATTTGTTGGTAGCTTAGCTCCCTATACAGAGAAACAGCCTCCTGGTTTTCGGATAAAACATCCAATCTGAGTGATGTAAAGCCATTTTCCCGTCCGTATCGTTCAGCAAACGTAATTAATTGTTTTGCGATACCTTTCTCACGCCATTTGGGATGAACCATAAGATGGTGTATTAGCAGCGGTTTTGATGAAGCTTTGTTCCAATTAATATCTCTGTATTCCGGTATTTCCTTTAAATTAAAGGAAATCATTCCAAAGGTCATCTCATTCTGCTTGTAAAGAAATACAGTATTATTATCAATGTCTTCCTTTATCAAAGGACTTTGTAAATCCCAATAAAACCAGCCTCTGCTATTCATATCCAAAACACACACTCGCAAAAGATATAGAACCTCAATAAGATCCGCGGGTACTGCCTTAATAATTTCCATTGGTAAAATCAAATAAGAATCGCCATTTTTCGTTATTTCACAATAGATTAGCCTTTCGCTATTCAAATTTATAATTTTTCCAGAATCAGTATGACATATTCGTTTCTTTTTTTATTTAATCTGTAACTATATCTATCTTTGGTCTATTATGACATTTTTATGAAGCTTCTTCGTTTTTTTGGTTTCTTTACCTTGGCGGCATCAATTATTGTTATTTCGTGCACCAAACAACAATATTACGAAGGAAGCAATCCTTCATTGAAATTCTCATCCGATACCGTATCGTTCGATACCGTCTTTAGTACGATCGGATCGGCCACACAACGGTTAATGGTTTACAATCCTTATGATAAAATTCTCAGGATATCAAACATAAAACTGGCGGGCAGTAATACTTCGCCTTTTATGCTGAACATCGACGGACAACCAGTTAATTCGTTGAATAATATAGAGATCTATCCAAAAGACAGTCTGTATATTTTTGTTCAGGTATTGATAAATCCGACAGGGCAGAACCTCCCATTGTTTATCCGCGATTCCATCCTGTTTACAATAAACCAGAATACCCAAAATGTAAAACTTACCGCCTATGGGCAGGACATTCATTTAATTAAAACCCAAACCATTAAAACCCAGACCTGGACTGCGGATAAACCTTACCTGATTTATGGTGATGTTACTGTTGATACACTCGAAACTTTGACTATTGCACAGGGAGCAACCATCTATTTTCATAAACAATCGAACCTGATGGTGAAAGGAGCATTGGTAGCCATTGGCGATCTTCCGACACCCATAACATTCAGGGGCGACAGGCTTGAAACGGATTATAACGACATTCCCGGACAATGGGGAGGAATTTACCTGAAGCCGGGGAGTACAAATAACCGTATCGACTGGGTAATTATCGAGAACGGAACCAACGGCTTACAGCTTGGAGAATACGAAAGCCCTGCCCGACCCGACCTGGAGATTTCCAATACGATCATAAAAAACATGTCGTACAACGGGCTGTTTGCAATTAATGCAAAAATAAAAGCTGTAAACTGCGTAATTGCCGATGCAGCCATGTACAGCTGTGGACTGGTGGGTGGCGACTACGAATTCTATCATTGCACCATCGCGAATTACTATGGTTTGTATGCAGGACGTAACTTTTCGGGCGCAACGCTCAAATTGTCGAACTACTATATGGACTCCGTTACAGTGGTTGGCAAAAGCCTGGATAAAGCCAATTTCTACAATTCCATTGTTTACGGGAATAATTTAGATGAGTTATCCCTTGATAAAAAGGGTTCAGCATTATTTCAGTACCAATTCAATCACTGTCTTTTAAAATACAAATCTTTTAAAGACACAACCAATAATCCCTTATTCGACAGTGTTATCTGGAACAAAGATCCTAATTTCAAATTCAACCCTAAGACTTACCTTGAACTCGACACCTTATCACCGGCAAAAGACGCAGGCTCCGTCTCAATTGGGCGCCAATATCCCCTTGACTTAAAGAAAGTCGACCGTACCACCGACTTAGGACCTGACCTTGGAGCTTATGAAAGAGTTGAAAAGAAATGATCAGATTTGTCACACTCTTTATTTATTTATTTGCCACTAACGTTAGTGCACAAAACCGTGGTGAAATACGAATCATGACGTATAACACCGAAAACCTGTTCGATACGGAAGACGATCCGTTAACCGCAGATGACGACTACACCCCTGCCGGACGTTTATATTGGACGAAAGAGAAATATCATCATAAGCTCTTCAATATTTATAAAGTTATCACGGCTTTGGGTGGATGGCAACCTCCTGAGATTATTGGCCTCGTTGAAATAGAAAACCGGAGAGTTTTAAACGATTTACTTACCATTACTCCACTTTCGAAGTATAACTATGCTATAGCACATTATGAATCTCCGGATCCACGGGGAATAGACGTTGCCTTATTGTTTCAATCGGATAAATTCAAATTGCTGGACAAGGAACCTATATGCATTGATTTTGCAGGCAGTCCGGAACGAAAAACCCGTGATATACTTTTTGTAAAGCTCTTATACAAAAATATTGACACGCTATACTTATTTGTAAATCATTGGCCATCACGCAGAGGAGGTGAAATTGAAACTGAAGATTTACGATTTGAAGCAGCATTAAAACTTCGCCACAAAATTGATCTTGTTCTTACAGCAATCCCATCTGCAAAAATTATAGTAATGGGTGATTTCAATGATGAACCTTCAGACCAAAGTATGACCAATTATTTGAAAGCAGAATCGGTTTTCAATCAAACAATTACCAACCATCTCTATAATCTTACCTTTCAGATGCTAAAGACAACCGGGAAGGGGACACTCTATTACAAAGGGCAATGGTCCGTTCTCGACCAGATAATTGTATCCGGAAGCCTGATTATTTCCAAGAGGGGAATCTATACAAAACCAACGGATATACACATATTTACCGCAGACTTTATGATTCAGACCGATCAAAAAAATTTAGGCATAAAACCTCTGCCTACATATTCCGGCCCCAGATATGTAGGTGGTTATAGTGACCACCTGCCGGTTTATCTGGACTTGTACCTTAAAAATTGACTTTTCGTAAAAATCTTCTTTTTTAAACCATCGCTATTTCCCAATTTTGTAAAATGGAAAAGAAGTTTATTCTTGCGCTGTCGGAACACCGTGTGGTTGGTTACATCTTTCTTCCTTATCTGGCTGAATTTCAACAAAAATCAGATTATTACACTTTAGTAGAACGGATCACCAATGATGACATTCGTAAACGCCCGGCAGAGTTTACTGATGAGCAAAAAAAACTGGTAAAACTTATTGAAGAGTATAACGATACGGAGCTTGTTCGTGTCTTTTCCAAAAAGCGCATCACAAATCAGGAATTTATTTCAGGGCTGACACCTGAATTACTCAATAACCAAATAAGGCCTTACATCGAACGCAGGCTCATAAAAATTCTGGAAATTCTGAAAGAAGCTGAAATTGAAACGTATTTCAAAGACTCTCCAAAACAGGTATATTGTTCTGAAAAAATAGCCATCGAACATGAGCAAGCCGAAGCAGTATTCAATTTCATAAGAACCGACACGGAATTCAAATATTTCCTTTCGATTAGTCACCATCACCGGGAGATGAAACTTACCAATAAGTCAGGAATTGTTTTGGTAAATGAACCTTGCCACCTGATCATTGAAAATCGTCTCCTTATTTTTAATGATATTGATGGGAAGAAGCTCAGTCCATTCTTCAGAAACGAGTTCGTGAATGTACCCAAAGCTCGTGAGAAGGAATATATGGAGAAGTTTGTGGCTAATTCCATTAAAAAATTCCGTGTTAATTGTACAGGTTTTAAAATTGTTAACGAAGCCCCTAAGCTCAATAAATTATTGGCATTGGAAGGGGATTTGCAATATAACCCGGTATTAAATTTAAGTTTCGATTATGGTAATCAACGAATTTTTCATGCAGGACAATCGGCTGAAGTTTCCGTTGCTTTATCTGTAGAAAATAACGAATACACCTTTTATAAAATCACCCGTGATACCGGTGAGGAACAAAAAGCCATTGAGCATCTCAAATCTCTGGGCTTAAAGCATGACAATACGGCATTCTTCAGGATCGATTTCTCAGCTGGTGATGAAATTGCTGATATGCTGGGCGATCTTGTTAATTGGCTTAATCAGAATGAAGAAATACTTAAGCAGGCAGGATTCACTATTGTACAGTCATTTTACGATAAAAAATTTTATACCCAAAAAATTGATCTTCAAACCTCTTTCAGCAAAAAAGAGGACTGGTTCGACGTTTATGCGGAAGTCATTTTGGGTGAGTATAAAATCCCATTTGTCAAGTTTCGTAAGCATATTCTTGGAAATAACCGGGAGTACACCTTACCGAATGGTGAAATTGTGATTCTTCCCAAAGAATGGTTTACCCGCTATGCAGATCTATTCTACTTTTCCAAACCTACGGATGACCATTTCTTATTTAAACTAGCCCATTTACCTATTTTACAGGAATCTTTTACAAATATCAATAAAGAATATCTCGCAAGTCTGCTCGATCTGTATGATTCATCAAAGTCAAAGAAGGAGATTGCTTTACCTGAAATCAAAGCAACATTGAGGCCTTATCAGGCAGAGGGACTTACATGGATGTACTGGCTTTACCAAAATAACCTGGGAGCTTGCCTAGCTGACGATATGGGTCTGGGTAAAACTCTTCAAACCCTGGCTTTGTTAAAAAAAGTTATTGAGGCATCAAAAAATCAGCACAATAACAATGGCAGTGTTAATGTGCCTGCCTCCTTAATTGTAATGCCTGCGTCTTTAATATACAACTGGTACAATGAAATTCAAAAATTCACACCGGAACTGAAAGTTTTAAAATATATTGGATCAGGACGGTCCATTGAAGCAGTCAGTTTAGGCAACTACCATTTATTGCTTACGACGTATGGGGTTGTACGTAACGAATTTGAGCAACTTAAAGACTATGAATTCCTCTATATTATACTGGATGAAAGCCAGACGATAAAAAACCCGGATTCGAAGATATTCCAGGCTGTAACTGAATTGAAAGCCAGGAATCGACTGGTATTAACCGGTACACCAATTGAAAATTCGCTGACCGATTTATGGTCCCAGATAGAATTTCTAAACCCTGGAATCCTTGGTGATATTGGCTTTTTCAGGCAATATTTTGTTCATCCTATTGAAAGAGATGGCGATGAAAAGAAAAGGGATAAACTCAAACACCTTATTCAACCATTTATCTTAAGAAGAACCAAGCAGGAAGTTGCTACGGATCTTCCTCCGCTTACTGAGCAGATATTGTACTGTAATATGAGCGAGGACCAAAAAAGTTATTACGAAACAGAGAAATCAAAAGTCCGAAACGAAATTCTAAATTCTATTGACCAGTTTGGTATTGAGAAATCGACCATGATGGTGCTTAATGCCTTAATACGGTTGCGTCAAATAGCTAACCACCCTGTAATGATTGATCAGGCATATGAGTCTGATTCCGGCAAATTCGAGGAAATTATACTCAGTCTTGAAAATATGTACCTTGAAAATCACAAGGTATTGATTTTTTCCTCCTTTGTAAGACACCTTGATTTATTCAGTAAATTTTTCGATGAAAAAGGCTGGAAATACTCCATGCTCACGGGTGAAACAAGAAACCGCGAGGAAGTTGTAAATAGTTTTCAAACCCGGAATGACAACAATTTCTTCTTAATTTCTCTTAAGGCCGGTGGTGTTGGACTAAATCTGACAGCGGCAGATTATGTTTTTTTACTTGATCCGTGGTGGAACCCTGCAGCCGAAATGCAGGCCATTAACCGCGCGCACCGTATTGGTCAAACCAGCAATGTATTTGTGTATCGATTTATTACTGCCGAAACGATCGAGGAAAAAATCATTAAACTCCAGGAACGTAAATCGGAACTTGCCGAAGTATTCATAAACAATAACAATCCGTTTAAAGGACTTTCCAAAGAAAGTATTCTGGAACTGTTTGATTAAACAAATCGCAAACTATTTTTAAGAGTAACCGTATAAGAGTTTGTAAATCAACAAAAAACTCTTACGTCATGAAAACACTTAACTTATTAACCGTTGGATTGGTTATCATTCTTCTCTGTTCCTGTAAAAAGGACAAAAGTACCGACCTGGGAAGTAATCCTTCCGATATGATTATTAATCACAATTGCACCAAACTTTTTGAAATTCCGCAAACGGCAATCGAAAATGCCAAAGCCACATTGCATATTGCTTATGGACATACTTCACACGGAAGCCAGATAACGGACGGAATGTCGGGCCTGGCGACATGGAAAGGTTCTTTATACGCATGGAATAATGGTGGAACAAATGGTGCTTTGGACATCCAGGACTTTTACGGAAATTTTGGAAGTTCAAATGCCCAGGATCTTGGAAACCCCAATTATATAGCATGGGAAACAGCAACAAGATCTTACCTTAATTCACATTCTAAAATTAATGTTATCATGTGGTCCTGGTGTGGCGAAGTCAGCAATGCAACAGAAGATACCATCACCAAATATTGCACGCTAATGAATAAGCTGGAAAAAGATTTCCCGAATGTAAAGTTTGTTTACATGACAGGGCATCTTGACGGAAGCGGACTAACAGGAAACCTCCATCTCAGGAATGAACAAATCAGGAAATACTGTAAGGATAACCATAAGATTCTCTATGATTTTAATGATATAGAATCCTATAATCCTGATGGTGTATATTTTGGAGATAAGAAAGCCACCGATGCCTGCACCTACGATTCCAACAACGATGGCTTACAGGAAAACAACTGGGCGATTGAATGGCAAAATAGTCATATAGAAGGGACAGACTGGTATCAATGCGGTTCCGTACACAGTCAGCCATTAAATGCCAATCAGAAAGCTTATGCAGCTTGGTGGATGTGGGCTCGCATAGCAGGTTGGGACGGAAACTAAACAAGTTAAACAGGCTTTAATCCCAGCTCTGAAGCTTTAATAAGCATATAGTCATACGCTTCTTCATATCGGTTTGGAATAATGCCATCGAGGATCGCATCTTTGATGGCATTTTTGATGATGCCTACCTCGCGGCATGGCGATATACCAAAAATTCTTACAATATCGTCTCCGGATATTGGAGGCTGAAAACTCCTGATAGCGTCTCTTTCCTCCAAGTCTTTAAGTTTTTGACGGACCAACTCGAAATTAGCCATATATTTCCGCACTTTCTCAGGGATACCGGAAGTAATATCGGCTTCGCAAAGAGTCATCAAATCGTCAATATCCTCACCCGCATCAAACAAAAGACGACGAACAGCAGAATCTGTCACTTCCTCCTGAGAAAGTACGATCGGTCTCAGGTGTAATAGCACTAATTTTTGCACATACTTCATCTTCTCATTAAGAGGGAGTTTCATGTTACGAAAGATTTCCGGAATCATTTTGGCTCCTAGAAACTCATGTCCGTGAAAGGTCCAACCTTGCTGCGGGAAATATTTTTTCGTTTGAGGTTTGGCAATATCATGCAACAAAGCGGCCCACCGAAGCCAAAGATTATCAGTTTTTTTACTGATATTATCAAGCACTTTCAGGCTATGTACAAAATTATCCTTGTGAGCGCGATTATTAATTACATCCACACCTCGTAAAGCAGATAACTCAGGAAAAAATAATTCCAGCAAGCCTGTCTCGTTCAAAAGATAAAATCCCACAGATGGCTTCGATGAAAGGATGATTTTATGTAATTCATCTGCAATACGCTCTTTTGAGATAATACCAACCCTTTCCTTATTCTTCGCTATAGATTCAAATGTTTGCTGTTCGATAGTATACCCCAGCTGAGTAGCAAACCTGATGGCACGGATCATTCGAAGCGGATCATCGGAAAAAGTTTTGTCGGGCTCGAGAGGCGTACGAATAATTTTCTGTTTTATGTCATTTAAACCGTCAAACGGATCAACCAATGTACCAAACGTATCTTTACCAAGACTAATCGCCATGGCATTTATAGTAAAGTCCCGCCGTTCCTGGTCGTCTTTAAGTGTGCCATTCTCTACAATTGGTTTACGGGAGTTACGCCTGTATGATTCCTTCCTGGCCCCGACAAATTCAATATCAAGGCCTTTATGTTTCAGCATAGCTGTGCCGAAATTCTTAAAAACGGTAACATTGGTATCGTTGCCAATTCTTTTTGCAACCGACTCAGCTAACTTGATTCCATTACCTACAACAACTATATCAATATCACTCGACTCCCTGTGAATAATAGCATCCCTCACAAATCCGCCTATCACATAAACCTCCAGGTTCTCGTTAGCGGCTATTTCTCCTACAATCTTAAAAACAGGATGCTTAAGACATTTCAGCATATTTAATGATGACATTTTAACTAAAAACGTGACAAAATTACAATTTAAATTGTTCTATAAGCAAGTTCAGGAATAAAATGGGGTTTGGAATCATTTTTGAACAGTAATATGTAAATATGTTAATATGATCATTAAAACTATTATATTTGTATCATTAAAAATTAAAAGACATGATTGAACATTTGACATCCGAAACCTTTAAAGATAAGGTCTTTAATTACGAAATAAACAAAGAGTGGAAATTTACAGGCGAACTTCCTGCTTTGATTGATTTTTACGCTGACTGGTGCGGACCTTGCAAAATTGTAGCCCCTATTTTGGAAGAACTTGCAGGTGAATACAATGGAAAACTAAACATATATAAAGTTGATACGGAAGATCAGCAGGAACTTGCCTCTCTTTTTGGTATCCAAAGCATCCCTTCCCTCTTATTCATTCCAAAAGAAGGACAACCACAAATGGCGATGGGTGCTTTACCCAAGGATACATTTAAACGTGCTTTTAAAGAAGTATTGAACGTAGAATAAACTGTGCACTAAGTTTCAAAGTACTTGTTTTTAACGCATTAATTGACGGACAGATTTTTTCTGTCCGTTTTTGTTTTTTTAACAAAGACATGTATCTTTGCCTCACTTTCCTAAGGGGGTGCCTTCTTAAAACGGGCTGAGATTATACCCTTGGAACCTGCACCGGGTAATGCCGGCGAAGGGATTAGGCAATGGAAAATCCATTGCTTTATAGCTGTATAATTAAAATAGTTTAAAATGAAGCGAGTATTTATTATTATGCTTGCATGCGTTTTCATTTTAGGGAAATCGTATGCGCAATGGAATTTATCCGTCACTGTTAAAAACAAAGCCGGAGAGAATCTGAGTGAGGCCAATGTATTTCTTCAGGGTACATTTTGGCAAAATGCCACGAATTCGAAAGGTGAATGTTTATTTTCGAAGTTACCTTCGGGTAAATACCTTATAAAGGTATCTCATTTGGGTTACAAAGAAATTGATCAGGAAGTAAACTTAATTAGTAATCAGACATTAAATATTACACTCGATCCAACTTCTATTGTGACTGAAGAAGTTGTTATTAAAGGAGTGAGGGCCGAAAGCGATCAACCTGCCACGTTCACAGTTGTTCAGAAGGACGAATTGGAACAGAAAAATGTTGGTCAGGATGTGCCTTATCTGTTATCGATGGAACCTTCGGTGGTGAATACATCCGACGGAGGGACAGGAATTGGCTATACTTATATGAGAATAAGAGGTCTTGATGGCTCAAAAATCAATGTTACTATCAACGGCATTCCATACAACGATGCTGAATCGCATGGTGTTTACTGGGTCGACATTCCTGATATTTCTTCATCTGTCAGGAGCATACAGATTCAACGCGGATTGGGAAAATCAGCCAATGGTCCGGGATCGTTCGGAGCTTCCATAAATATTGAGACCAACCAAATACCATCAAAACCTTATGCGATGGTTGATAATAGTTTCGGTTCATATAATACAATTAAAAATACGGTTCAGGCAGGAACCGGTCTTATCAAAGAACATTGGTTTGCCGAAGGACGTTTCAGCCGAATAAAATCAGATGGTTATATTGACAGAGCCTGGAGCAATTTGCATTCCTACTATGCACAGGCTGGTTATTTCAGCAATCGTTCCATTTTCAGAATTGTTAGTTTTGGCGGAAGGGAAGAAACTTACCAGGCATGGGGAGGCATTGATAGTGCAAGCATCATATCGTTAGGTCGAACTTACAACTATATGGGACTATACACAAAAAATGGCCAGGACTACTTCTACAATAAGCAAGTGGATCACTATGGGCAGGATCATGTCCAGTTGATTTACACACATTCGTTTAATAAAAAGCTTGATTTTAATACAGTCCTTAATTATACATACGGTAGAGGGTACTATCAGGAATATTACAGTGATGCGGCGTTTAGCGACTATTATCTGGACAATGTTATTCAGGGAAATGACACTATTAAAAACTCTGACATGGTAGGTAGAAAATGGCTGGATAATAATTTATTAGCCGGAAACACATTTATCTCCTGGAATTCTGATAAATTTAATTTCACTTACGGAATCGGATTTTCAAATTATTTTGATGCAAAGCATTATGGAGAGATCATATGGAGTGAGGTACCCAATAATGAGATTAACGGCCATAAATTTTACAATAATGTTGGAAATAAATTAGATCTGAGCACTTACGCAAAAGTAAACTATAAATTCCTGGAAAAAGGTAATCTTTACGTCGATCTGAACTATAGATTCATTAATTACAAAGCCTCAGGTACTGACAAAGAGTTTGGGGATGAAATTCTGATAGATATCAATAAGAACTATAACTTTATTAATCCTATCATTGGAGTCAGTTATTCGATACCGAACCTGGGCCTGGCATATCTGACCCTTGGCGCTTCGAACCGGGAACCAACGCGTGCAGACTATACGGACAACTACAATGTTCCGGGTGGTTTAAAACCCGAAACCATGTATGACTCCGAATTAGGACTCAGACGGAGATTATCCAATGCTTTTTACGAGTTCAATATCTACTATATGCTTTATCGCAACGAGCTGATTAAAACCGGACAGCTTGACGATGTTGGCAGCCCGATTCTTCGAAATGCAGGCAAAAGTAACAGATATGGAATAGAATTAAATGCAGGAGGCAATGTTACCTCATTCCTGACGCTCAAGGGAAATCTAACCTTAAGCAGGAACCGTACTGACTTTAAAGATTATATTAATAATGCCTGGGAAGTCCGAAACAATACAGATATATCGTTCTCACCCTCTGTAATTGCCGGAGGAGTTATTATTGTGAAACCTGCCAAGTTTATGGAAATTTCGTTTGATAACAAATACGTTGGCAAACAATACCTGGATAATACACAGGACGAAAGCAGGAAGCTCGATCCTTATCTGGTCAGTAACCTCCGGTTGAACGTAAGAACAAATTTCAAAGCGGTAAAGAATATCGAATTTAAGGGCTTAATCAATAATATTTTCAATGTAAAATATAACTCAAACGGATACATGTACGGTACAACACCATATTATTTTCCGCAAGCTCTTAGAAATTTTCTGGTTGGCATATCGCTGGAATTCTAAAATAAAATTTGCATAAACCGAAACCCTGCTATAGGTGAATCAGTATACACAAAGCGAAGATCACCAGGAGTTAACGTTGAAATTTTCTGATGAATACTGATTAAAGTTTTTAGGTTTAGTTTTTAGGGTTTAAATCCGGAGTGTTCGAACTCCGGATTTTTTTGTCCCAGATTAACTCAACTAAAACAAATAGTTCGCCTCTTTCATCGGCTTCTATTGCTTAATTTGGGTCTATATCTCAAAAAAGTCATCGCCAAAATTTACGAGGTAAACCTTTTCCGTTGCCCGGGTGAATGCAGTATATAACCATTTAAGATACTCGGAAGTTAGCATATCGTCGCGGAAATAACTCTGATCGATAAAAACAACAGGCCATTGTCCACCCTGTGCTTTGTGGCAGGTAACTGCATACGCAAACTTTACCTGCAAAGCATTAAAATAAGGGTTCTCTTTTACCTGAGCATAACGCTTTTTGGGTGGATTAATGTCTGCAAAATCTTCAGAAATGGTATAAAAAAGCCGTTTATTCTCTTCAGGAGAAAGCGCAGGTGCCTCCGAATAGATCGTATCCATCAGCAGTTTAACCGACAAT
>DATBXH010000169.1:0-3168 GCA_036514375.1 Bacteroidales bacterium
AGGTATAACAGCATATTGGTTACCCTCGCCGTGTAAAGGGAATTGGGGCATATCCGATATGGGTTATGGCATTTACGACCCTTACGATTTAGGGGCATACAATCAAAAAGGTTCTGTTGAAACACGCTTTGGCAGTAAAGCCGAATTATTAAATCTTATTACAACCTGTCATCAGTCTCCCAGAATAGACGTGTACGCTGATGCCGTATTAAACCACAATTACGGTGAATGGGGTCTTAACGAAGAAGCGAACCCTGCCGTAAAAGCTTATGTTTTCGGAGAAGCACACAACGGAGCCAATGTTGCCTATCAGACTAGCGATATACACTGGGTAATTCCTAATGCAGCTCCAGGAGACTATTACATCCAGATTAAAGGATATAACTTAAACTGGAGTGGGGTATTAGACAGCAGGGGGTATAATTTAAATATAAACTGGACAAATGCAACTGAAACCGATCCCGGCGATTGGGAGTCAGAACCCAACAATGGAAACGGACAAACTAATAATTATCCAGGCAGTGGGATCACCATCAGAGGTCATGCGGATTACCAGGGTGATATTGATGAATACAAGGTCACATTGACCTCGACAGCTACAATTTTAATAAAATTAACAGCTATGCAGGGAACTGGATCCGGATCTACATGGCAATGGGTTTGGGCCGATCAAACAAATGGTTATTATCCGGTAGCTGTTTGGTACAATGGCTCTAATTTAGCTAATACAACGCTGGAGGCCCACACCGAAACCAAATCAGCATTCCCAACTCATACCGGAACCGGTGAAGCAAATTTCCAATGGGGCTATGCAGACTTTCACCCGGTTGATGCAAATGACTGGCTTGGCGATGGTGGCTATCAGGATGCCGTTATTCCAAACACCAGATGGTTTGGTAACGACTTCAACACATATAGTTCCAATGTTCAGTCGAAGCTAAATGCCTGGGGACAGTGGATGGTTAATACCATTGGCTTCGACGGATTCAGACTGGATTTTGTAAGAGGTTATCAGGTAGACTTTATTGCTAACTGGATCAATGCCCTCCCCAAAATCGGAGGTACACAACAACGCTATATTGTAGGTGAGTATTGGACAGGGTATCAGTATCGTATAAAAAACTGGATTAACGATAATGCTTCACATAGCCCGTCAGCAACTGTTTCGGCTTTCGATTTTCCTTTGAAATTTAATGCTATAAACGCGATGTGTAACGGTACCGGTACTTCTTTTAATATGAGTAATCTTAATCATGCAGGAATGGTTAGAGACAATACCGGTAATGCCGTTTCCGGAGTAAACATTTCGACTTTTGTAGATAATCACGATTCCGGCAAGGAGCATGATAAATGGATTTTCAAGGACTGGGCTTTAGGTTATGCTTACATCCTTACACACGAAGGTCGTCCTTGCATTTTTTATCCTCATTTTTATGGAATCCAACAGGTAGATAATAATGATCCCTCGTTTACGACACAGGCTCCGTCCAGTTTGCGCGACGATATCAAAAAATTGATTTTTGTCAGAGAAACCTATTTGGGTGGAACTTTAACGGTACTCTCCGAAGTAGGAAACCCATATCCGTCAGGTGATGTGGCTAATGTTTATGTGGCACGCAGAGGCGGAAATGGCACCAAAAGTGGAGCTATTATCGTTCTTAACAACAACGACACACAAACTAAAGGACTCTGGGTTACTACGAATCCTACCGGTTGGTCGAGCTGGGCTAACTTATGGATTAAAAATGCATTCAATCCTGCAGAACGTTTACAAATACAGGCTGACGGACGCGTTTATGTCCAGGCACCCGCACGAGGTTATGCCATTTATGTACTCGACACCGAATATATCACGTACAACAGCAAGAGTGCTAACGTTCAGGAAGATGTTTTAGCCAGCTTCAGTAGTCAGGACAATTTAACAATAACCGCCCATCCAAATCCTGCCGATAGCTTTAGTGATATTGAGATTGAATCTCCCAAAATTCTTTCTGTCGATGTAAATATTTATTCTTCTAACGGAGAGAAAATTAAAAATATCTTTTACGGTGATGTAGCTGGTAAAAAAACCATTGAATGGAATACTACTGGAATTCAGCCTGGCCTTTATATTTGTAAAGCAATTACAAAAGATCAGGTTGCAGTTACAAAAATTTTAGTGAGATAAACAAAATGTAATTATTAAAACTTCTTATACCTCCAAACTAGAGCAATTCTCTGAAAAGCGCAGTATTTGAATGCGCTTTTCTTTCTTAACCTTGTTTAAAATCCTACCTATTTGTATAAGAACTCAACAATTCATTAAAACTCCGCTAAAACCTTTACAAAACCGATAAGTCTTCATACAACTCTTTACAATAATTGTCCTTGCTAAAAAAGTTAAATCTGCTTCACAAGCAAGTGTTAATTATTCTTATTACACAACTTCCTAAAAAAGGCTCACATATAACGAATTAATAAAAACGTAAAAATTCTCACTTTTTGAATGTGGGGTTATTCCTAATAGCCGTCTTTATATAAAAACAAAAACCTTTATTAGTGATTATTTAAAACAAACATTTACAAAGCCTAACAAGATTTACAATTTGATTTACAAAATTAACTACAAACTAATGTACAGATTATGAGAAAAAAACTAAAATCGAATCGAATTATCCTGCTTGGTCTATTACTATGGATGATTCCCTTGTGGCAAGTTTTTGGCCAGGACATTCAGATCCAGGGAAAAGTTACCGATGCAACAACAGGTGAGGCCTTACCCGGAGTAAGCATATCAGTGAAAGGAGCCGTCTCCGGAACAACAACCAATATCGATGGAGTATATAACATCAAAGTTCCAACCGGATCGGTGCTGATATTTTCGTTTGTTGGTTACGTAACAGAGGAAAAAACGGTTACAGGCGCCCAGACTATTGACGTAATAATGACAACAGATGTTGCTAAACTTGGCGAAGTGGTTGTGATTGGATATGGTACGGTTAAAAAGAGCGATGCCACGGGAGCAGTAAACGTTGTTAGTTCAAAAGACTTTAATAGAGGAGTTATTACCTCCCCTCAGGACTTATTAATTGGAAAATCATCAGGTGTTGTAATTACATCAGGTGACGGAGCACCGGGAAGTGCCGCAACAATTCGTATAAGAGGTGGATCATCGATGTCTGCCAGCAA
>DATBXH010000170.1:0-4472 GCA_036514375.1 Bacteroidales bacterium
CTTGATGGCATCCGTGGTGATCATTTTCCTTTGATCAGTACTAATTTTCAGGTTTGCCAGACTGCCTCCGCAACACAAAGCATTTTTTCTTTCCCGCGTTAATGGAACAAGTTCCATTGTCCTGGACAATAATTGGCGCGGCTGGTCATATATACCGGACCCTCTGCCTAGTTCGCACGGATCGTGATAAACACCTTTGATATGCTGACGATTAATTTCAATTTTTCTGTTCTCAACCAATTGCAGTAAATATTGGCTGTGGTGCAATACTTCGATGTTCAGGTTGTATTCTTCTTTAAAGACTTTGTAACAAATAGGGCAGGAGGTAACAAAGGTCCTAGCACCACTGGCTTCGATAGCAGTTTTGTTTTTAGCCATCAGTTCCCGTGCCTGGGCTTCTTTACCGGAAAGCATCATGGGTCGCCCGCAACAAGCGCTTCCATTTTCATCCATAAACCAGAACTTTTCTCCGGCAGCTTTCATTACCTCAACCATTGACTTTTTAACAGATGGCTGCAAATGAGTCATACAACCTGCAAAGTAGATAACATCAGCTTTTATTTTCGAAATTTTCGGTATATAATGGAAGGTTTCTTCTTTTTGAACAGCTAGCTGTTTACGACCTGCCAGGCGAATCGATTTAATATCGATACCCACCGGGCAAATGTTATCGCAACGGCCACACATCATGCAATTCAGTGATTGATCATCGCAGATTTCTTTGTTTCGAACGCTTTGCAGGTAATATACGGATTGGGTCTTTTTCATATTAGCAGCAGAAGCCATCTGGCAAGGATCAAGGCAAATACCACACCGTGAACAGGAACTAACTTCCACCCGGGTAAACGTGGTCATTTCTTTTTTCTCCGAAACACCGTACTTGCGAAGGAAAATCAAAAGCACTTCGGTGGGGATATGCATATATCTTGAATAAGGTACGGATACAAAGAAAATTCCCAGTGATAATGAATAAGCCCACCAGGCCGGATAAGCAAGCAGCTGTGTTGGAAGGAAACTTCCAAAGAAATGTCCTGCATTAGCTGTAAGAAAACTGCCACCACCTGCATTGGCGGAAGTGAAGCTCTCGGCTAAAAATCGCAATGGGAATATCAACCATAGCGAGCTTAATGCCAGTTTGTCTCCCAGTTTAAGAACGGTTGTCTTTTTCATTCCCATCATGCGGGAATAAACACGCTTGAACCATGCCAATGCCACTCCTGTCAAAACGATCAGGAGGAATAAATCCATGACAAAAGCGAAAATGCTTCCGAAAGGGAGACCTTCCGCATTCGGATTGAAAAACCGGAAGAAAATAGGTACATATGGCGGGCTCATGTGACCATTGGAATAAACCCGGCTTTCGAGGTTACCAACCAATATCAGTAAAAACCAGCCGAAAGCCAGGCTTGCATGCATGTAGCCCAGCAGAGGATTTACCCTGAATATTTTCCGGTGCAGTAAGCTTTCCATAAAAACTTCACGGATCGCTTCGAATGATTTTTTGGAGAATACTCCCTTCCTGGCTTTGGCTTTTTCGTCAGCCGGAAGGTTCTTTATCCATAGGGTGTACTTTACGGCCAGTGCCGTCAGTAAAAATGCCAGACCTAAGGTAAATGGTATTACAAACCAGTTAAATAGTAACATGGCGTTATATTTAGGTTTTACTTAATATCTTCTGAATACTCAGGACTACATTACGAGTGTTTACACCCATCGGACAAACCAGGTAGCATTTGCCACAGAGCATGCATTTATCGATGTTCTCGGCCACTTCCTTATGATCGCCGCGACGTAGCAAAAGAATGTATTTTCGTAAGCTGAAATTGGTAAATTGCCCGGCACTGCATGTTGCAGCACAGGTTCCACAACTAATACAGGCATTCACCGTCGGTTCCATAGTCTGTAACTCACGGTAAATATTCTTTGGCAAGGCATCGTAATCAATTTGCCTGTCGCGGCTGATGGTATATCCAAAGTCTTTGGCCATTCTCCTATTCTAAATATTCTTTAATATCTAATGCGGCTGCGCGAGCCTCATTAATAGTATTTTCCATAGTTTTAGGCCCGGTGCTGGTACCTGCCACAAAAACCCCGGGAATTGAGGTCTGTGTGGAGCCATATGGTACTTCGAGCGGGACGAAAAAACCATCATCGGCCAGTTCGAGTTCCAACATGTCTTTTATCCTGGCTGCATTGGCTGCGGGAGTCATACCAACCATAAGAACTACCAGGTCAACATTCATCTTTAACGGTTTGCCAAGCAACGTATCTTCTACTTTGAGCATAATGGATCCGTTTGCATTTTCGAATGCTTCGGACAGCCTTCCACGAATAAACTGAACGCCATGTTTTATCTGGGCATCCTTATAGATGGTTTCGAAATGACGTCCAAACATGCGGAGATCCATGTAGAAACAGAATACTTCCGCCTTTGGAAGTTTCTCTCGTATTTCAATCGCTTGTTTTACGGCTGTAATACAGCACACCTGGGAGCAATAAGAATGACCCGCCTTTTCATCCCGTGAACCAACGCAATGAATGATACCAATTCGTTCCGGTGATTTACCTGCATGAGTTTTTAAGTTTCCGTTGGTACGGAAAATTTGTTCCAGATCGGCCGATGTGATCACATTTTCGTATATGCCATAACCGTATTCTTCTTTTTTACGGGCATTAAACACTTCAAAACCTGTTGAGACCAGAATAGCATCTGCTTTCAGTTCTTCTCCTCCTCTTAGCGAATAATAAAACTGTTTTTTAGCTTTCTGTATGGAAACAACTTCAGTATTAAGATATTTCTGAACGTTCTTATCAAGCGAAGTATGCAATTTTTTCAAAAGGTCCTTAGCCGGGAGATTATGCGGGAAAAGGCGATCCCAGTGGTTTAATTTGCCACCGAGCTTGTCTGTTTGTTCTACAATAGTAACGGATAATCCGAGCTCCGAAAGCTTTGCCGAAGCTTCCATGCCTGCTATTCCTCCGCCAATGACTAAAACTTGTTTCATCTGTTTAATATACTTTCAGTAAAGATGGTTTCTCAGGACAGCCAAGTGATTCACCTTGGGCTCCGAGATATTTGGTGGCCGGATTATACGGGATACCAATTTTATCAAGCAATGGCTCTATGGCTACCTGATGAACCTGCAGCCCCAGGTCCCATGGATCATATCCAAGGATTAATCCTGCCAGCTCCTCATAAGTAAGTACAGGTATGCCATGATCGTTTTCGCCATAGGTTATGCCCTCCATTTCGCTGATGGCGTATTGCCAGCGATCCATAAAATACGGACAGCCGGGGCAATTGGTAAGGATGAAATCGGGCTTATAGGGAGCCATGGATTCGAACTTCTTTCGCGAACTCGAAATGGAGAATCCGCGATTTGCGCGGACGATATATTGTCTGAACCCAAAACCACAGCAATGACGCCGTTCAGGATAATCGATTACTTCTCCTCCGTAAGCTTCAATCATTCCTGCCAAAACATAAGGGTATTCCGCTCCTCCAACTCCTTTATGAGGAAACATCTTGGAATAATGGCATCCTATGTGTTCAACTCCCCGTAAAGGTTTGCCTGTTTTTTTATCTACAAGACGATATTTGCCTTTGGCGGCAATTTCGTTCCGGAATTTATAAATGATATCACTGGCGTGTGCCAGGTTTTGTGGTTTGTCGAATTCTCTTTTCGTGGCTTTCCATAGCATTTCCCTTGCTTTTTGCTCCATTTCGGGGAAATGTTCCCACATTTCCAGAACCTCGGTATATAGCCCAAAAGAGGTAATGCAGGAGGCTATGTAGTTTTTATAACCGGCTTCAGTCATCAGAGCAAACTGACGCGCGATTACTGTCATGGTGGTTTCAATCTTTACCAGGTCAGTATGATAGACGATTCCGGTGCAGGTGGTATGACGCGGATCTTCGTAAACATCTTTATCAAGTTCTTCGCGCATTACCCGCAAAAAAGTTGTTTCCGACGCAGGAAAGAAGTTCTGACGGATGCAGCTCCGGGCGTAGAAATAGTTATTGGTAGCTATTTCTTTCTGGTATTCCTTCCAAAGAACCTTTTTCCCTTCGAGTTTCATGATTTAGTCTTTTTGGTGTTGCCCGTTGTTTGCCAGAAAAATATGGTCGAAATACTCGTTATTGTGTGTTTCGTCGAAGCCCATGCCCAGTTCTTCGGCCTTTTTCTGCGAACATTTCTCAATGTTCTCGAAACGATCCAAAGCACCGGTAACTTCAAATATGTTGTGGATTTCATCCAGGGATTCCTGTGGGATGCGCCTGAGAATACCTGCACCTTCGCCCTGATAATTGGCACCCAGCCTTTTCATGACAGCATGCAGATTTTTGTGTTCCCAGTCCCAGATGGGTCCCTGCTCCGGAAAATTATTCGTGGTAATGGCCTCGGGATACATACAATATCCATAATTTAACGACCACTCACCAACCGTACGTTTCACAACCAATTGCTGTC
>DATBXH010000171.1:0-2249 GCA_036514375.1 Bacteroidales bacterium
TTCCGTCGTGCATGCGTATCAGGCGATCACTCATTTCTGCGAGACCCATATCATGCGTTACAATCACAAATGTTTGATTAAATTTATCTCTGAGCGAGAAGAACAAATTATGAAGTTCCTGTTTGTTTTGAGAGTCTAAGTTTCCCGAAGGCTCATCGGCAAAAATTACCAAGGGATCATTAATCAGAGCCCTGGCCACTGCTACACGCTGTTGCTCACCTCCGGAAAGTTCATCAGGTTTATGGTTGAGTCTGTCCTGTAAACCAAGGAAAGTGAGAATTTCTGTTGCCTTTGCTTCCGTCTTTTTTTTTGACTGTTTATTGATCAAAGCCGGAATACATACATTCTCCAACGCATTGAACTCAGGCAGAAGATGGTGAAACTGAAAAACAAACCCAATACTTTGATTTCTAAAGCGTGCCAGTTCTCTTTCGCGCAGCTTGTGTACATCAACACCGTTAATCCAAACACTACCATTATCCGGCTTACTCAATGTGCCAACAATCTGAAGTAATGTCGTTTTTCCAGCGCCACTCGCACCAACAATTGATACAATTTGTCCCTGAGGAATTTCCAAATCTATTCCCTTAAGGACCTGCAGTGTACCATACGATTTTGTAATACTTTCTGTCTTAATCATTGGGGAACGTGGAATAATACGATCTGGTTAAATATTGGCACCTGCATCCAAAAATTGCTTATCAGAAATTTTTGGATCAATTTTACGCTCATCCGACGGAACATCTGCTGTTTCCCGAGCTTCCTCATAAACCCGATAACTCTCATCAGTAGTGGCTTCCGTTGCTGTTTCTGTTTTAATGTCTGTTGCCTGAGTGAACTCATTTTTGGTTTCATTCACTGTCTGCCGTGCCTGGTTAATATTATCCTGAACATCGGAACGGATATTGTTCATTTCATTTCGGATATCTGATGTGCTATTGGCAAGTTCAGATTTTATCTCATCGGCAGCTTTTTGAAATTCACGCATGCCTTTCCCTATACCACGGGCTATCCCCGGCATTTTATCGGCACCGAACAGGACCAGAACTGCAAGGAGTATAAGGAAAATTTCACCGCCGCTCATGATGATTCATATTTTTTGACACACAAATATAACCATATAGAAAGCAACAACAAAATGGTAAATTTTAAGGTTAAATATCCCACAATAAAAAGGCCCCGAAAATCGGGGCCTTTTTATCTGAGTTGAATTATTTCTGTTTTTTCTTCTTTTCTGTAAGCATGATAACATCATAAGCAACAGGTGTTGCATTGAATACCGATGAATAAGTACCCGTGATAACCCCTACCAGTAAGGCGAATATAAATCCACGTAAGATTTCTCCCCCAAAAATAAAGATAACTACAAGTACCACAACCGTGATGCCGGAAGTGTTAATAGTGCGGCCAAGGGTATGATTAATAGCTGTATTAATATTTTCCTCCAAAGGACGGCTTGGATATAGCTTTTTATATTCACGGATTCGGTCGTAAATAATAACCGTATCCATAATAGAATAACCAATAATCGTAAGCAACGCAGCAATAAATTGCTGGTCGACTTCAAGACTGAACGGTAGTCTGCCCCAGAATAGTGTAAACATAGTGGTTACCACCAATGTATCATGGAAAAGCGATACAACACCGCCAACACCATATTTCCAGTTCCTAAACCTGATTGCGATATAAATAAAGATAATGATCAAGCCAAAAAATACGGCCATAAAGGCTTTATATATCAATTCGTTTGAAATTACCGGGTCCACCTTCTGTGAACTCTGTTCTCCAATTTTCTTTGTATTGGAATGGCTTGAAAACTCGTCATAGGTTAAAGGAGTCGAAAAATGAGATTTCAACCCTGCGTATAATTTATGGTTTACTATCGAGTCTGTCTTGGGAGACTTGTCGTCGATCAAATACTTGGTTGTAATTTTTATACGGCTCTCATTACCGATGGTCTTTACTTCAGGTGCTGAGCCAAATTCTTTCGTAAGAGCCATACGAATGTCTTCGGTAACTACCGGACGTCCCATGTCCACAATGAATGTTCGTCCACCTTTAAAATCAACGCTCGGATCAAGCCCCCTGGTAAACAGGGATATAATTCCAATCAAAATAACTATACCTGAAGCAACGTACATGATTTTGCGCAATCCGATAAAATTGATATTAACTTTAGTCATTGCATTGATGGTAAACTTATTACCCAGTGTAATGTGTATGTTCCTGTCCAGCATCGATTCGAACAT
>DATBXH010000172.1:0-4403 GCA_036514375.1 Bacteroidales bacterium
AAGCAATACCTGTACTCAGAGAAACAAGCGTATCCATATTTGCTTTGCCGTGACGAGCCTGGTTAAACGCATTGATAAAGAATCCTCTGCCAAACCAAACGATAATGGGTGTGGTGAGCGTCATCATGATCCAGTTTGCATAAGGAATATCCATCAGGAACATCGAAATGATTACTACAGGCAATGCCAGAACAGATGCACCAATTGTATTGCTTTTTAATTTTTTGTACTGCGATTGCTGTATTTCTTCCTGGTGATGATGACTTTGTTCCTCAATGAGCAAGTCGTAACCGATGGATTGAACGGCAGATTTGAAATCGGTAACATTAGCAATACCCTGTTGAAACTCGACCCAGGCAGATGAATTTGCAAAATTTACAGAAGCATTTAGCACTCCCTTCTGAGCTTTCAACATGCTTTCGACACTTAAAGCGCAGGATGCACAACTTAATCCTGTAACGGGAAATGTTTTATGTATTGTTTCCATGACTTTAATTTTTGTCAAAGTTAAAGTCAGTGATCACAACGAGTGTTACGATATTTTCGATATAGTTTATGAAATTTTCAGGGTCAGACTTCGTCGAGGGGTTTTCGTTTGCTTTCCTTTACCTGTTTGAAATGGCTCGGGGTTAAGCCGGTTACCTTTTTAAACTGGCTCGATAAGTAAGCCACATTGCTGTACCCCATCTTATCGGCAATTTCGCTCAAGGTCAGTTCGTCATATACAAGTAGTTCCTTTACTTTTTCTATTTTCTGATGAATGATGTATTTCTCGATGGTAGTCCCTTCGATCTCGGAAAACAACGTGCTTAAATATGAGTAATCCTTGTTTAGCTGTGATTCGATATACCTGGAGTAGTTTACTTTCAGATTTTCATCGCTATGATGCACCAACCGGATAATTACATTTTTAATTTTTTCGATGATGCGGCTTTTGGTATCATCGATTAGTTCAAAACCAAATTCCTTTAAACGGTTATCTATAACAGTCATGTTCTCCGGGGTCAGGTCTCCATTTATTTCAACTTCGCCTAACTGAACCGTTACCGGAGGATATCCAAACTTTTCAAATTCATTCTTTACAACCATGATACATCGGTTGCAGACCATATTTTTGATATAAACCTTCACCGTAAAACAATCAGTTGAACAAGCAACGAAGTTAAAAAGAATATTGTCTCTTTATTCCATTGATAAGGAATTGGAGCCAAAGACAGGTACTTTACCGGTTTAATGTCCTTTTTGGTTGAATCGTTCTTTATTTTAGTTATTGACAGGCAGCAAGATTTACCTACTTATCAATAAGGCTACGTGCGATTATCAATCTTTAAGTTTACTGGTTATAAGCAAATCCATTTAGATTGATTTTTATTGCTTTAGCTGAATTTTTAGAAAGGTTATTTTGAAATAAATAATAAATTGTTTAACTCTGTGCAACAAACTATTATTAATAATTTACCTAATCATTCTCGGAGGAAAAAACATGAAAAGAGAATTTCGGGGGAATACTCCAGCAGGAGCAGTATATGGCCTGGGACTTATTGGAGCTGCAGTTTATTTTATTTCGCATGCCACCGGTTTTTGGATTGGCGTTCTGGGATTTTTAAAAGCTTTGGTTTGGCCCGCCTTTCTTGTTTATGAGGTGTTCAAACATTTAGGGGTGTGACAAAAAGAGGTCGTTCCCGAAGAAAACGTTGGAGAAATCAATTTTTTCATTTATGGTAGTAAGAGTAGCCGTAACTTAAATTGTCAATCCAGGGAGAAAAACATATTCATGAGAATGTAATAAACTTTGTTGAAAAGGAGTGAAAAAACACAAAAACAGCAGCTATTTTTCCAGGGATGCTCTGGTGACTTCCCAGACTAACAGAATTGGGCAGTTTTTGATTATTAGAAGTTATCTTTAACTACTTTTTATTTTATGATTTACAACATGAAGTTTATTTGTTTAAAATTAGGTAGGTTTACCCCAGCCAATCAAACAAATGAACGTTATATCACTTGCAAATAACTATAGCATGCGCTTCGGAGATATACATTTGTTACTGGCAAGAAAAAATAAGATATAAACTGGTAAATTCAATGGAATCAGCAAACGTACAAAATTCAGTCTTTTCGGATTCAAAGAGTCATTATGAAATTCTCGACGGATTACGAGGTGTTGCAGCCGTAATGGTCGTGATTTTTCATCTGTTTGAAACCTTTTCCGGAGGAAATCATCTCAAGCAAATTATTAATCATGGTTACTTAGCAGTGGACTTTTTCTTTGTTTTATCTGGTTTTGTTATTGGGTATGCGTATGATGATCGTTGGGGTAAAATGACTTTGAAGGGTTTTTTCAAACGTCGTCTTATCCGGCTTCATCCGATGATCATTATGGGTATGGTTATTGGCGCCATCGGATTCTATTTCAGTGCATCTTCTATAGTTTTTCCAGGGATAAGTGAGGTGGCTGTTTGGAAAATGCTGCTAACTATGATTATTGGCTTTACTTTACTGCCTGTGCCCCCGTCAATGGATATCAGGGGGTGGGGAGAAATGCATCCTCTGGATGGACCTGCATGGTCTTTATTCTTTGAGTACGTTGCCAATATTTTATACGCTCTCTTTTTAAGAAAATTCTCCAATAGAGTACTTTCTGTTTTTGTTTTTATTGCAGGCTGCGCATTGATACACCTTGCAGTGACAAGTCCTAATGGCGATGTCATTGGGGGGTGGTCGATTGAACCTTCGCAAATTCGTATTGGCTTTACCCGTTTGTTATATCCTTTTTTTGCAGGTCTTTTACTTTCCCGTATCTGCAAACCCGGTCAAATTAAACATGCCTTTCTGTGGTGTACTCTGTTGGTGATAACTGTTCTTTCAATTCCAAGAGTTGGCGGAAATGAACATTTATGGATGAACGGCCTCTATGATTCTTTATCAATTATTTTTATTTTTCCCCTGATTGTGTATATGGGCGCAAGCGGAGAAGTGAAAGGGAAATTTGGATCAATGATATGCAAGTTCTTTGGCAATATTTCGTATCCTTTATACATCATTCACTATCCGCTGATATATATATTTACAGCCTGGGTAGCCGACAATAAGATTTCTATGATTGAGGCATGGCCTGTTGCATTATTATTACTCAGTTCATCCATGGCCATAGCATATGCATGTTATAAGATTTATGATGTACCATTGAGGAAATGGTTGGCTAAACGTTTTGCGTAGATAATGATTTATCAAAGTCTGTTTGTATAATAAACGTAGCTTAAAAGAAATATTTCACAATGTCCGCGATGTGGCAAATACAAGATATTTTTGCATATTTACATCATATGATTGTGTTTTGCTCAGATTCCTATCAGGGAGCTAGCAGAATATGAGCTAACATACAGCAATACAATGAAAACTATATCTATTTGGACTATTTGTTTCTTGGGCTTTTCGCAATGCATATTTTCACAGGGTGACCATCAGGATGTATTCCCTGATGGAACTAAAATTCCAAACTGGTTTAACGATACGGCCAAAATTGAACTAAATGATTTGGGCAAAAAATTCGTGATTACCGATTATAGTGCAGTTAATGATAGTTCTGTAATACAAACCAATATCATTCAGCGTACCATTGATGAAGCTTCAAAACAAGGCGGAGGTGTAATTATAATTCCCAAAGGAGTTTTTCTAACCGGAGCGTTATTTTTTAAACCCAAAACTCATTTATATGTCTCTGAAGGAGCAGTGCTAAAAGGATCGGATCAAATCTCGGATTATCCGCTGATGCCTTCAAGGATGGAAGGTCAGAATCTCGATTACTATCCGGCGTTAATCAATGCTTATCATGTGGATGGTTTTACCATTTCAGGAAAAGGTACCATAAACGGGAACGGGTTTAATTATTGGAAAGCGTTTTGGACACGGCGCAGTGAAGATCCCAAGTGTACAAATCTTGAAGTTTCGCGGCCCAGGTTGGTTTTTATCTGGAATTGTAATAATGTACAGTTGCAGGATGTAAAACTTATCAATTCGGGCTTTTGGACAAGTCATTATTATAAATGCAGGAATGTTAAATTGCTCGACCTGTATATTTTTTCGCCACACGATGCAGTCAAAGCGCCCAGCACGGACGCCATCGATATTGATGCTTGTTCAAATTTCTTTGTCAAAGGCTGTTATTTATCCGTCAATGACGATGCGATTGCTTTAAAAGGTGGGAAAGGTCCTTGGGCAGACACGGACACCTGCAACGGGCCTAACACGAATATTATTATTGAAAATTGTGATTTTGGCTTTTGCCACTCGGCATTAACCAATGGAAGTGAAGCTATCCATAACCGGAATGTGCTGATGAGGGATTGCCTTGTTAATGGGGCAGTGAGGTTATTATGTCTCAAAGTGCGTCCTGACACTCCTCA
>DATBXH010000173.1:0-3657 GCA_036514375.1 Bacteroidales bacterium
TCGTATGTCTTGTTGGTAATTTCGTTTATTTTCTTTTGCAGTGAAGAGTTGGCATTTTTGTTTACCAGTAAATAAACGAAATAATCTTCCCAGTCTATCAGTTCTTCAGTTCCATTTACAGGCGAGGCAAGTAAAGCAGTAATTTTAAGATCGGTATTTGATGGTAGGTCTTTTATTACTCCAGTGACGGTGTAGTTTTTATCTTCGAATGCAATAATCTTTCCTATAGGGTCCAAATTATCAAACAGTTTTTTAGCAAGCGCTTCTGTTAAAACTGTTGTATAGGGTTCTCTTAGCTGTGTTTCAGGATTTCCTTTTAAGAATTGATAGGAAAATAGATCAAAAATACCCGATGTAGAAAGCCTTACGTTGCTTTCGCGAAAAACTCGGTTCTCGTATTTTACATGATAAACACCGCCCACATCAATACAAGCGATATTTTCAATTTCAGGGCATTCTTTTTTCAAGATGTAGGCAAACGCGGTATTTGAGAATGCAAGATTGTTTTCGCCACCCGGTGTGATGATTTTAGTAGTCATCCGATAAATATAGTCAGCCTTGGTATGAAACCTGTCAAATGTTAATTCGCTATTGACATAGAGCAATATCAGTACAATCAAGGCAACGGATATTGATAATCCAATGTAGTTTATTCCGGTTTGAAGCTTGTTAGCAACCGCATTTCGGTAGTATGTTAGAAGAAAGTGTTTGAACACAGACTTATTGAAATTATTAAATTATAACTAAAAGACTACTCATACCTCAAACTCTTCACCGGGTTTTGGGATGCTACCCGGTAGGCCTGCCCGCTTACGGTTAATAAAGCAATGGCAAAAATAATGAGTGGCCCTGCAGCAAATGCCCATACAGGCATGGGTGTGTGGAAGAAAAATCGTCCCAGGAATATCATTCCCAAAAGGAAAGCAACTGGTAAGGCGATAAAGAATGCGATAGTCAGCCATTTGGTGTAACGACCCAACAGTAAGTTCATAATTGTTTGGGTTCTGGCTCCGTTAACTTTGCGGATGCCAATTTCTTTAGTTCGGCTTGAGGCCGTAAACGATGCCAATCCGAACAATCCCAGACAAGCTAGTAATATGGCTATAAGAGAGGCTATCCCCACCATGCTGGTGAACCATCCCAGGTTCGAATAGTCGCGGATATCACGGAAAGTTCTTGGCTGAAAAGGTACCTCCGGTTCGTAATGACTGTAAATTTTTCCTATTTTACCGGTAATGTCACTGAACTTTCCAGTGGAATATTTTACCAATAATGATGAGCGGTCTTCTTTTTTCAGTTGTATGACGGTCGGTACAAAGGGTCCTGCAAGGTCTACCACATGAAAATTGCTGAAAATTCCAATGATGGTTCCCTTCTTTCCGTCGAGGGTAAGAGTTTTGCCTATCGGATCCTTGTATCTCATAACTTTCGCAGCTACGTCATTAATCACAAAACAGGCGGAATCTGCGGGAAATTTCTGGTCGAAAAACCTGCCTTCCTTCATCTTGATATCAAGTGTCTTGTTATAATCAAAGTCCGCATTGATACACCAGAGATGTAATTTCTCCGAAGCGTCCTTTCCTTCCCAGGTAACCTCGCTGGAAACTTTCGTTCCTCTCGTTGGCAGACAGTTTGTAAAACTTACTGCTTCAATTTCAGGAATAGCAAGCAGATCAGCTTTTACATTCTCCGCATGTTTTTGTATATTCTCGGTGTTGTCGAGTACGATCAGCTTATCCCTGTCCACGCCAATGTTGAAGTTTTGGATAAATTTATCCTGACTTTTAATGATCATCATCAGGATAATCAGAATGATCGGGATGGCGAACTGAAATACGATCAATCCCTGCCTGAAGGCACTGTAACTGTGGCTTGTAGTAACTTTTCCTTTCAGTACATTGATAGGATTCGATGAGGCCAGGTAGAGTGCCGGGAATAAGCCTGAAATCAGTCCCGTAAATAAGGTTATGGCCGCGAAAATAAGAATAAGATGAAGATCAGTAAAACGAAAGTTGATGCTTCCTCCAAACAGGCCACTGAATACGGTGGTGATTTCCTTTGCCAATACCAATGCCAGGAACAGGCTAATCAGGGTAACGATAAACGTTTCGCCGAGAAATTGAAAAATAATGCCTGTTTTCCTCGATCCTGTTACCTTTTTGATGCCTACTTCGCGGTGACGCTTTATATTAAGTGCAATAGCCAGGTTGATAAAGTTGAAACAGGCAATTAAAAGAATAGCAAACCCTATGACACTCTCCATGACAACATTCTGCATGGCACGCCACACCCTTTTCCCATCGGCATACGAGTAAAGAATTTTGTCTTTCATCGGAAACAGGAATAATTCCTGGTTCAGTGTTGCCTCTTGTTTTTTTACCAGGTCCTTTATTTTAAGGTTAACGATACCTGGGGTCACATGGTTCTTTAGCAACACCCATGTTTGGGCAATGGAAGCACCGGCATCGTTAGCCCAGGGATTATCCGCCAGGAATGCCTGTAATGGAATAACGTAATCAAATGTAATACACGAATTCGTCGGTACACTCCTGAAGACTCCAGTGATTTTGTAAGCTCCCTGCTTTCCATTGTTTTTAAAGGAAAGTGTTTTGCCCAGGCAATCGATGTTCCCGAAGAACTTTCTTGCCATACGCTCAGATATTGCAATGTTATTGACATCGGTTAGTATGTCCTTTGTATTTCCCCGGATCATCGGAAACGTAAAGGTATTGAAGAAATTGTTGTCTGCATAGATACCGTTTTCGGCAAACGATTTGTTACCATCCGTAAAGGTACGGTTGTCGTTAACAATGCGGGTAGTCCCTTCAATCTCAGGGGCCTGCTCCTGTAATACGGAAGTCAGCGAAGCTGATAATGGCTCTTTCGGGAACCGGCTGCCGTTAAAATAAGTAACATACGCATTAACAGAATAAAGACGTTCGTAATTTTTATGAAACTTATCATGATTCACTAAAGTACGTACATGTAGTATTGCAATAATGGCGCAGGTAAGGCCAAACGTGAGGCAAAGCAGGTTGAGGATACTGAATGTTTTGTTTCGCCATAAATAACGTAGTGCGATTTTAAAGAAATTAATAGACATAGCCGTTGTATTAATTTATGGATATGATTAGATTTCTGTAAAAAACAGCTGATAATTAATGTATTATAAATGAAAGGCGTACTTCTGATTATGATAATCGATAAAATCCAATTCGCATTTGACGGATGTTAATTCGCATTTGTCGAATGTCAATTAACATTTGTTCAATGTCAACTCGCATTTGTCAAATGTCAGTTCGCATTTATCCAATGTCAATTAACATTTTTCCAATGTCAGTTCGCATTTGTCAAATGCTAATTAACATTTGTCGGAAATCAATTCGCATTTGACCAATGTCAATTGCTTTTTGTCTGATGTTAATTGCTTTTTGACAGAAAGCAGTTGTTTTTGGCGAAAATCAATTGTTTTTTGTTTGAAAGCAGTTGATTTTCGCCGGATTTAAATGATCAATTGGACATTATTAATGAATTATCGACTATTGTTAATTGACAATGGTCCATTGTTAATTTTTCTTCGTCTATGGATCATTATCAATTGTTCACGAACACCTGCTCATTCACCTGTTCGGTAATCAGTTTGCCGTCGAACAGATT
>DATBXH010000174.1:0-9274 GCA_036514375.1 Bacteroidales bacterium
CGTATATACTACTGAACAACATCCGGCTGTGAAGTGAAGGATTCCACATTATAAAATATTTCTGACTAGTTAAACTCTAAAATAAATGAAACAAATTGAACGGGATTACGTAGGCATTAGCATTTAGATCTTTTTATTAAAGAAAACTCAGGGTTGTTGCAACGATATATTAAACCAATTCTTCCAAATACATGTATGTTAAGGAAGATAATAATAACAAGAGCTTAAAAATGATATAATTACAAAACACTATAACATTTCAATTCAACTAATCATTTTACCAAACAGCTATTACATGAGAAAACTGCTGGCTTTTATACTAATCGTAATTTCGTTACCGTGCTCCGCACAGCTAGGTATTAAAATCCTTCAATTCAGACCTTCCGGAGAACTGGGAGCGGTTATGAAAAAGGCATACACCGGTGAATTAATGAGTATCAAAAGGTTTGATGAACGATTCCGGATACGATTCGGAATTTCATTCTGCAAACTTTCCTCGCGACTGGACACATTTCCGGTTTATGCTATCAAAGATGACGGAAGCAATGTAACCGTATACCCCGGCTATAAAGTCTTTAATAAGTATAATATGTATTTCCTGTTCATGGGCGCCGACTATGGAGTATTTAAATTAGGGAATCTCACATGTTATCCCGGCTTAGATTTTATTGTCGGAGGAGTTGATATGGACTATGACTTATCCTATAACGCTTTAAGGGGTGATTCGTTTTCAGGAGGAGAAATACTTGGAGGAGTCAGGCTACGGATTGGTGCCGATTACAGCATATCAGAAAAAACAGGTGTTTTTATTGAGGCCAATCGGAGCTGGTATAAAATTGCAGAACAGGGTTTTTTCTCAAACAATGACATTGGTATAGGTTTCCGGTATAATTTTTAATTCTCTCTCGTCATGAAATGTAAAGGCTTTATTTTATTCGTATTCTCCAGTTTTCTTATGTTCACTACATGTGAAAAAGTTGAAAAAGACGTAAACAATTATTATCCAAGGGTCAAAACTGTTTCTGCAACCCTGCTTCCCGATGGTAGCGTAGTAGTTCTTGGCACGATTATTTCATCCGGCACCACATCCATTGAAGTTGCCGGCTTTTGTGCAGATACTTCCGATGCACCTGCAATGCTTAAAATGCAGGCTTTGGCCACATTTTTTACCCCGGATAGTTTTTATGTAATTTATGATGGATTTGAACGGAACAAAAAATATTATTTCCGCTCCTGGGCTGGTAACGAAAATGGGTATACCTATGGGAATACGGTTTATCTCGAAAATATTACCCCCACACCGGTCACCGTACCATGCTCGCCAACCACAAATACAGTAGATTTTGGCACCGGATATGGCGCCATGGCATTTTCCGAAATTGGGGTTCCCTCATTTACTTCTTCCACCTGGGATTTGGAAGCTGATTGTTATTCCGGCGCCAAATTAAACTTCAGTTTCGGATCAAAGCCAGTTACGGGTCGGTACGCTATCACCACAAATCCCTCTCCAAATTCTGGCGAAGTATATGTTGCCTTATATACAGGAACGTATTCATCAAAGTTGAATAGTGGATCATATGTTTATATCAACGAAGCGCAACCCGGTATACTCACCATAACCATTTGTCAAGCTCCCTGGGGGGCAACTAATGGCAATTTATTGACGGCGAAGTTCACCTGTTCGAAGTACTGAGTACATAAGAAGAATACGAACTTTAGCCTGCTAAAATTAAGGAGAAAATATAAACCAATATAAAAACCAAAAAATGAAAAAATCTTTATTATTTATTGCAGTGTTTTCCTTGTTTCTCTGCCCTATAAAAGCGCAGGAGAAAGTTGAAAAAATCCAGCTTGAAAAAAATGCAAAACTGATATCCGCAGTCGATCTGGGTAAAAAAGGCCTGCTGCTTAAGTTAGGCGGAGCCCATAATAAATTAAGGTTTTATACCTCTTCGTTCGAAATGAAATGGGAAACACCCTTAAAGACAAACGGTGGGTTTGATGCTAGTTCCTATCCTGTTATTGTTTCGTACGACGGAGATTACGTGTACCAGATCGAATATCAAGGCTTACGATTCGGCAAGATGATACTTAACCAAATAGACAAGACTGGTAAGATTAAAACACACGAAAAGAAGATTGATTTTAAAAATCAGAAAACAATTTTCTGCGACAGCAGGTATCTGTATTTTTTGTGCACCCAAAATGGAAACGAACTGGTTGAGAAAATGACTGAAGAAAAGCTCATTTTAAATAAATTCGACCATACAAGTTTTACGCAAACCAAATCCATCATTGATCTTCCTAAGATTAAAGATCCGGATAATAGTACGTTCTGGACATACGCAGGCCATAATAACGACGAAATATTTTTAATCAGTAAAGTACTTGAAGAGATGGGTAAAAAAATCACGTACAACGTTGTGTCTGTAAATTCTGACGGAAAAGTACTGAAGAATATTTCCCTTCATGTTAATTTAGACAATAAGTTTGTGAGGCCATCGCGCAATGCGAAGTCTTATTATGACATTTCGAACGGTAGTGATGATGATTTTTTTGACCTACTAATAGGAAGTTCAGTGTCATCAACTATGAAACCGCTTATAGGAGCAATGTCGAATATTGTTATCGATAAAGACAATCATTCCATTTATATATATGGGCTATATGGTCCTAAACCTTATGTATGGGAGGAAGAAACCGATAATGAAGGATACTTTATCTGTAAATTTGATATGGAAGGAAATCCTGTTTTTCAACTTCAAAAGAATGCTCCGGGATCATTACTAATGGAAAAGTATTTTGCCAAACACCCGAGGGAATACGCAATTAACACACAATTCTCGATTAACGCAGATCAAAGCGTTAACTTCAGAATTTTTTATAAAAATTTTATGCACACATTCATGGTTTCGAACAAAGGTGAGTTAGCCGAATATTTTATGAAAACCTACAAGGATTACATCAGTTACGCTATGCGGACTCCGACGGTAGAAACTATTGATATTGAATTTTTCAACTCTCATCAGAATGAAACCAAATTCGAAACCTACAAAAAATCCATCGACGAAAAGAAATTGAAGAAACTTAAATTTCAATTTTGCAGATCAGCATTGGGAGAAATTGTAGTAGAGAACAACTCCAAAGAGGATGAAGTTAAATTATTATACTTTGATAGTAAAAAATAATTTTTACGATGTTGGCGCCGGCTTAAAGTCAACGCCAACATCGTACTGTTAACAGAGCAATATAATCTGCGGCCTCTTTTTATCGTCCCGGTTGCCAGCTCAGGCCGACAATCCCGATAAGTATCACGCCCATGGAAACTACTTTCAAAAAAGTAACGGGTTCCTTATACAACAAAAATCCAATGATGGTGGTTACTACCATTCCCAACGATGCCCAAATTGGATAAACCTGGCTTAACTCGAATAATTTCAGGGAATATTTGGTGATGCTGCAGTAAATGGCAGCTAATTAATTTCTCCAGTGTAAGAATTGGGTTATGATTTCCCGCATTGAAATCCGATGCGTTTCATTGATCAATATCTTTCGTTGCAACTTAACATGGCGCTCTCTTCATTAAAAATTCATATAGTAAAATGAATATTGACATCCGATATAGCCACCTCCTCCAAAAGTGCCTAAGTAGATCTTATTCCCGATAGCAAAACCAAAAACGCTCTGGCCACCACCACAGGGATATCTATCCAGGACACTCCAGATATCCATTGTACTATTATATTTATATACACTATATCTGTCAGATATATATCCAATATCATTTACAGCAAGAGCACCTGTCATTGAAATACTATATGGCAGAGTTGCTTTTTGAAACCAGCTGTCATTTTGATCATCATATTGCCACAATTGGGACCCTCCAATAATAATAAATGCTTTATTACCGGCAACAAAACCTCCGTCTATATATTCTGGTAAATTATTTCTTTGACTCCAGTTGTTTGTTTGAGGATCAAAACACCATAATTTTTTTTCGTAATTACTTACATATCCTTTCCCATTAAGGGTAAAAGCCCATGTCGTATTATCAGTGAACTCTGTAATATCTTTTAACTTTATCCAGGTATCCTGGTCCTGATCGTAAGCCCAAAAATCCTTTGAATTAATTACACCTCCGGTTTTATTATCGATACCACTCCCTAAACCCATATACATTTTGCTCCCGATAACAAAACAAAAAGAACCTTCGTTAATATTCCCGATAAAAGAGTTTTTTAAATTCCATGAATCAGTTAATGGTGTGTATTCATAAAGTTTTTTTTCCGATAATACATATCCTTTCGAATTAATTGAGAACACCTCATTATGATCCGCCCATAAATTAGGGCAATTGGCATTAAACCAGGTTGGGAGGATTGTAACATTTGCGGACGCTTTCTTTTGTCCAACGCCGACTGTAATTAAACCGGAGTTTACTAAACCCGGTACAATGGCAATAATTTTTTTCGTATCGATGGAATATATCATAGCAATTGTATTGCCAATAGTCAATACGGTTTGTTTATTGGGAACAGATAAATTATCCCCCGTTATGGTAATAAGATCACCAGGCCTTATCTGAAGAGGAGTAACCAATGTTATAGTAGGGCCTTTGATTGTAAAAAAATCATTGGAATAAGTAGTTTGTCCCGCAACTTCTACCGAAATCTTATAATTCCCCTGATAACTGACTTCCGGAGTTGTTATTTTTAGTTCATGATCGTTTCCTTCTGTTATTACAGCTTCTGTGGGGCCAACTTTAACTGTAATTCGATCTTTAAAAAAACCAAAGTTCTCACCTGTAATAGTTATCGTTGAACCATCAAATCCGGAACCGGGAGTAAACGACAGAATTTTGGGAGGTTTGCTTCCTGAACTAACAAACGAAGAGATATTACTGTAAACTAAATATTTATTCGTTTGAATATAAGCCCTGACTTCGTATTGGAGGCCCTTTTCCAATCCACTTTGAATTTTTAAATCGAATTGACCAGGCTGCAAGGATTTACCCAAAGATATTTTCATATCCGAAAGCGTCGGCTTGGTGCCACTGTCACTCCAAACAAAACCATAATCAAGAATTTCATATTTCCCTAATGATGAAACATTTGCATAAAAAGTAACACCTTCCGACGAAACATCGGATATGTCATTTAGAGTTACCATTGGAAATTCAGCCGGCTCCGGTTTGGCATCTTTTTTACATGACGTCAGAACAGCTGATAACAACAAGCTTATAAACAATAATTTTGCCCTCATATTCAAAAATTTAGGCCTGTAATAATCTGTACACTTTTGCTGCCAAATGTTTCTGTTGTTAATCCGGATAAATTATGATATCTGAATTCAATAAAGACGGACCTTTTATAACCAAAATGATATTGTATTCCGCCTCCAATGGAATAACCAATTTGTTTCTTTGAATAAATATTTCTTGTGATGCCTTCTCCAATTTCGATGACATTATTTGAAACAGTGGATGAATAAATGGTATTACTATTTCGAATGTTATAAGAGAATACAGAACCGAAATTGATAAAAGGCCTCACTTTAAATGACGGACAGGTATACCGAATTAAAAACGGAATGTTAACGGTAGTTACATTAATAATAACATCATTAATTGAACTTTTCGTTTCGTAATGAGAAGAAAAGGCATTTTTTTGATAACAGATTTCAGGGTGAATTGAAAAATTACTGTACATAATTGGTATGTCCATGGACGCTCCAACACTAAAAGAATAATCATTATTAAAATTTGCACCTTCCAAAAGTTCATCAGTCAGCTTTGCATTAGCGGGCTTAGTGGAGCCGTATCCAACGAATACCCCAAATTTAAAAAAGGGAAATGGCTTAACTTTGCACTCGTTATATTGATTTATAAATTTCGATAAGGCAAGTTTATTAAATGCTGTAAATTGTAACACATCCCAAATATCAGCGCAATCCTGCACATATATTTTTAGCAATTCTTTGTAAGCATAATTTTCACCAGGCTTTTTCCTTAATTCTATTAACCTGGTAGTATCATTTTCTATAAAAAATCTCCTGCCGTGTTTATCTCTATAATAATAAAGATTGATTTTCCCTTTACAAATTCTTTCCAGGAAAACTCTTTTCTCCGAATTATCGACATGGATGATTCGGGAAAAATATACTCTTTCATTGTCGAATCCATACTCTTTTACTTCATCAGGTGAAAAAACCAACGTCTTGTCTTTTTGTTTTATCTGACATTGTTTAGCATTTTGAATTGAACCGCCATCAACCAGCTCCACTCCAACACACATCAATGTATCTTTGGCATAATAACCTCGTTGCCCAAAGAGTACGGATGTTTGAATAATAAACAAAAGGATTAAAAGTTTTTTCATTTGAATTTTTGGCTTTATTTATACTGAGTTCTACATTACTCGTGAGTTTTATTATTTGGGAGATAGAATGTATTAAAAGATTTGGCGATCATTGAATAATTCCGTCAAATATAATCCCAATTCTTGCATTAGCAAATTATATTATTGATAAAAACCCGACAATAAAGCATATTTATTACTAGTGGTCCCTTTCACCTTACAGGTGCTAATGCTTAGAATGGGTAATCCCGAGCAGTAATAGAATTATCTTTAATTTAGAATTCTATCACATTAATCGGGATAATTTCTTATCATGAATTAACAAAATCACCTGAGGCATATCCCAGGGCAAATTTCAATTAACCTCATTGTAAAAAACACATAAATATATCTTTGTGAACCGTTTTATTTTTAACTTGCAACACCAAGTTATCATTGAGTATGCTTAAACTACTGACCATAACATTTTATTTTATAGCTATTTGTTCCAATTTATTCTGCCAACCAATACTAAAGGAACAAGGGCGATATTTTGAAAGCCACTCATTTAGCAAGATAAGTTTGGACGAAACCGGCATCTGGGCTATTTCAGGCGATAGTTCACAAATATACCATTATGATCTGGCAAGTACTTTGCAGAATTATCCTCAATTCAATACAGCTTCTTCAAAAAAATTCACGGGTATTTTGGCTAAAGGCTCTAACAAAGTATTGGTAGCTACAGCCGGAGATTATCTGTTAAGTTTTAACAACGGTGTGATAACAAAACTGGATAAATCGGCCGGTATCCTGAACGGAAAAATTAATTCCTTATTTGGCGACTTGAATAATACCATTGTTGGAACCGATAGTCTTGCCTATGAAGCTAAAGGTAATTTTATATTTAAATCCAAATATGCCACTACTTATCCTGATAAGAAGACGGTCATTTTGAACGATTATATGTCCTGGGAATATCCTTATGCTCAAAAAGCTCAGCAATACCCGGGGGCAAATTATTATCTTCAGTTTACTACACCATCTTCTATGTGGGGTGTTAGTATTACTTTAGACAATGATGAATATCCCCAAAGTTCAAGTTTCTACTATGACGGTTATTTTCATTTATACATAGCTACAAACAAAGGATTGAATTTTTTTGACCGCTCCTATGGTTCTATCAAAAAATCTTTAATTGATGTTCCTACATACGATCTTTACCAATATATTGACAACAATTACCACCCGCATATAATTGCTGCAACAAAGAATGGATTATACATTAAATCTGTCTATAATATAAATTACTCCGATAAAGTTCTGAACAATCTGGAATTATATGATATTCTTTGCCTCAATGATCGCATTGTTTGGCTGGCCTCCAACAAAGGGTTAATTAAGATGTCGATTGTACCGCAGTTATCCACGAATGGTACTATTAATTTTTGTGAATCGAGTCCGCAGAATTTACAAATCACAGGAACAATGAATGGAGATAATGTAAAGTGGTACCGGAATGATACACTTACAGGATTTGGTAATACTACCTCAGTAACCATTACCAAAGGCGGGATTTATGATGCAGTTGTTTCCAATCCGCTTTTTCCCAACGCAGACACGACTGCAAAAATCAATTTTAAAACAGACTCAGTCAACTATAATTTTTCATATGCGTACGATACGCTTACCATTTGCAAAGGGGGAAACTGGGGCCTAAATCTAACCAGCACTAACTACCGGAAGTATTATTGGCTAAGGAATGGAGAGATATTTTCGGGCCAGCAAAGCCCGTTATATATCTCCGAAGCTGGTTTCTATTCAGCGCTGATTACCAACTGTAACAATATTAGTTCCGAAACCAGGAAGATAGAAATAAAGACTATTGACAAGCCTTTTATTACTTACAACTATCCCAAAAACAATATCATCTGTGCTTTAGACACGCTCAAACTGAATGTGAATACAAATGCCGATTATTATTACGTTTATGGCCCAAACTATAATTATTCGGATCAAAAAAAGTTAAATTTGACTCAACCTGCATACTATACGTTTAACTTAAATTTTAAAAATATTACCGGGTGTAGCTGGAAGGACACTGTTAAAATAGATATATTGCCTTTGCCTTATGCCTGGGTGGAACAAACGGGAGGTTCGGTGAATGCCACATCTGTTATTAAAAATTCAGTTGGAGAGGTAAAGCTTAGTTTTAAGATTAAAAATTATCAATGGTATCTTAACAATACACTTGTTACCGGAGCAACGGATTCCATATTGCACATTAGTCAACCAGGACTTTATAAAGTGAGAGTTACTGATTTTAATGAATGTCATAATTTCAGCAATGATTGCAAAGTTTTGGCGTTGGATACTCGGGATCTGAAAACTGGTGAGTTTAATGTATTTCCCAATCCAACAAGTGGATTTTTTACTATCCTGACTGACATTCCTATAAAGGTAAATAAAATTGAAATTTATAGTATAGAAGGGACTCTTGTAAAATGCTTTGAAAAGGATTTGGTATTGCCTTACACTTGTGATATAAGCAACCTTATAAACGGCATGTATCTGGTTCGCGTTGTTTCCGATAAATTAATTCAATTCCGCATCATCTTGCAAAAATAACCTACAAATGAAATTCTTATTTTATTGTACCATCATTATGATTCTGATCTCAGGATGTACCTTGTCCAAAGAAGAATTACTACAAACCCCGGAGGCTAAAATTATTACTTTAAATCTGGACTATACAATTGACAGGAATAATCCCAATAAAGACTATATTCTAATTTTATTAAATGATACCACAGATTTACATAATCAGGTACCAGTATCGTTTGGAAAAAAAGATCAGTTTCTTTTTACATCAGACAAATTACAGAAGGGGTTTTGGATATTACTAAAAAAATGGGTGGGACAGGACTCTGTTTACGAATCAG
>DATBXH010000175.1:0-3451 GCA_036514375.1 Bacteroidales bacterium
TGTGGCTGCCAACTCACCGTCACGGCCTATGTCGGCGCTCCCGAAGAAGGGCACACAGTTTCCCCTTTCGTGCACAACCGTTTCAGATTGTTTGACGGCAAAATCGTCAAGGATCAGATTGAAGGACGCCTTGCCGAAAACTGGCGAATCAACCAAGGACAAAGCAGTCTCTGCGGCATGGCAGCTGTGTATTACGCCATGCTCAAGAAGCATCCGCAGGAGTACAAAAAACTCGCGACCGAACTACACCGGACCGGGCACTACCTAGTCAAAGACAACGATCTGGTCCCGAATAAAAGTATGTACGAAGTGGATCCGGAAGAAGTCCTTGCTGCAGGCGAGACCCCCAGACCCACATTCGCGAAAATGCAGATGCCCGAGGTAGACTGGATCGTCCTGGCCGGTACTCGCAGCGCCCTCTCTGACCTTTCCTATAACGGACTCGAAGGCAATAAGCGCGATCAATTCACTGGTATCAACTGGCCGGGGGTCATGATCGATGCGATTGAGGCATATACAGGATGCACCATTGGTGATACGACCGGAATGGGTTTAGGCAGTTTAATATGGAAAATTATATTCTCTCCATCTTGCGATACAAAAAACACTTTAGAAACAATAGATAAAAAATACAAATCAGGAAGTCAAATACTACTTCTTATTTCCCCAAAACTTATCGAAGAAGGTGGAATATCAACATTCTCAGATCGAGAGAAACTCCATTGGATAGTGTACGAAGGAAATCTCTCTTTAGAAAAAACTTCCAAAACGGTAAAGTTTGATATTTACACATGGGCAAAAGACCCTAAAAGTTTAACAAGATTCGAAACAGTACAGGAAAAGAGAACAATCTATCGCAATGACAAAGGGCTTGAATTTTTCAAAAACGGCCAAACCAGTGAATCATTTCGGACAAACTACTATGGTTTTATTGAAATCGTTTAGCATATCCATACTCATACTGACCGTCTTGGCATCATGCACAACGCCCTCATGCCAAGGCGGACTCAACCAATTCATTTTATTTAATTGGACTAAGGAAGATCCTTCAACGGTAACTATAAAGTTATTCAAAAAAAATAGTTACTACACACATTTCGAAAAAGAATATGCCACCAAAGATCTTGATATTTTTATTTCTCATTTAAACAAAACACCAGATCTCTATCTATCTCCATTGAACGGCTCAGCCGTCTTCCCTTACGACTCAGATTATCTGATAACCATAAATAACAAATACGAATATAGAGTTAATTCAATCGTTCCAGGTTTTCCGTACACCGGATGTCTCCTGAAAGAAGGGAAAGTAAATAATCGCTGTGACGTGGAAGGTCACTCCTACACTTTTGATTCTCGCTGCGCTAATCTTGTACAAGAATAAATCCACTACCCAGTTTGCTAAGGAAACGCTGATTAACAGGCTGTTGAAAACAGACTTACCTTCCCAAGCTGTGGTATTTTTTGAAGAAATTTTCTCAGAAAATACTCTGTCTTCAGGTTATTTTGCTTAAATTTTGAGCAACCCGAGGCGATTTCAGATAATTTTTATAACCCCCATCCACTTTTATTTGCTTTTCAGCAGCCCATTAAATAGCTTTCATTTTTTTGTTTTTCCTCACTGCCTGCACACCAATTTATTGTACCGAATCACCTAATTACTTCATGCTCAACAATTGGGGCACACAAACGCCCCAAGAACTAGAAATTCTTCGCTATAAAAAAGCTCAAATCTGTCTATTCTCGAAGAAAAACTTGATATACAGGCCCTATCCGTTCACCTTGGAAGTGAGGATTTCGATAAAAACAGACTTTAGATATCCAGAAAAACGGTTTATCTTTCCCTTACACCTCAGACTACACATTACAAATTAACAACACCTACAGGTACCAATTAACATCAATCGAACCAGGATATGAACATACAGGCTGTTTATTAAAAAACGGAATCATTAATAACAGATGTCCGATTTCAGGAACTGACTATATGTTTGACTCAAGATGCTCAACAGCAATCACTGGAAATTAATCGTCACACCATTTTATTTATCGCACCGGAGACAAAATTATGCTTCTCCGGGGAAATATCCGACACGCTACACAACGATTTGCTCTGCACATTCTTAAAAAAATATGATAATGCGCGGAGCTTGACGCATAGGATTACACGCAACTCATATGGCATTCGTTGATCGCATGTAAGCCAGCCCGCTGGCGAATGTCCGAATTTCGATGAAGCCCTGCCAGAGGGTTTTGACGCTAGGCTCACCATCGCCTTTGCGTCCGAGGAATCCACCACGTTTGGCAATCAGGCGAATGAGCTCACGCAGTTTCGGGGGTTTCTCAGGGCATCCGCACTCGGACGTCATCATAATTTCAGTGCCATTTGATATTTATACCTGGGCAAGAGATCCCGCAAGCTACAATTCCTACGGCGGCATGTTCGACAAACTGCAGGCATACGCGCCAGAGGACTGCAAACTAAAATCTCCTGTAGGAATTAACATTAACGCATTCAGAACAAACTATTATGGGTACATTGAAATTAAATAACAAACTTGCTTTATTGTCGTTATTTATCCTTTCCGCCTGTGGAGAAATAAGCTGCAAAAACACAGGCACAAGACAAATTATATTAAGTGAATGGCATCAGCCACTTCCACAAAAAATAACCATCGAACAGTTCAAAAAAGGCAGCAATTTTGCCACATTAGAGAAGAAGTACACCATCGACGATTTAAATATTTCATTTTATACCGTTCACGACTCTCACGATCTGGTAATAACCCCTAGAGACGATTCTCGCTTCTCATACAACGCCGAATTTATATTGACAATAAACAATCAATATGAATACAAAATCGACTCAATCATTCCTGGGATATCAAGAAATAACTGCCTGTTGAAAAAAGCCAGAGTCAATGATCGCTGCGACATACAGAGCAGCTCATATCTATTTGATGCAAGGTGCGCAAACATACTAAACTGAAGACAACTCATCCAACAAAGTACTAAATTTTCGAAAAACACACCTGGATGAGTAACCTTATCGGGGATACAAAGCCACCGTCACAATAGATGAACCCGATATGTGTGGCTGCCAACTCACCGCCACGGCCTATGTCGGCGCTCCCGAAGAAGGGCACACAGTCTCCCCCTTCGCACATAACCGATTCAGATGGTTCGACGGCAAGATCGTCAAGGATCAGATCGAAGGTCGCCTTGCCGAGAACTGGTGGATCAATGTGGTGAAATGTTCTTTCGGCATGACCTGCCCCGTCATCCGACGAGCCTGACGCGCTGGCGCAAAAGGGGGTAAGGCCGGTTGCGAATGGCTGCTCACCGAGACCATCGAAAGGGGGCAGACGGCAGGGATGCTCAAGCGCCAGCGCTTCGAGAGGGCGATGGTGGACACCACAGTACAGGAGGGAGCGGCGACCTACCAAACAGACTC
>DATBXH010000176.1:0-14338 GCA_036514375.1 Bacteroidales bacterium
CAGGGAATATTTCATTTCAAGCGGTATGGCAAGGGCAGCGGCCATCGCTTTTAAATCTTTGGTTTTGAAAGCTGCAATGAGCTGGGGTGCTTTGCCTATGATCCCGGTGACGTACCCTGCCAATGTGCTCCAGGCAAGAGAGAGTTCGATGGTATCAATGCTGGTCGTGGCCAGTGGTTTGATGACATAGGATTTTTGTTCGGGATTGTTGCTGGTAATATACTTACCATTCGTTGAAAGAGTGACAACCGGCTTGGTAATGGTCATGGAGTTTTGGGTGGGATTCTGGATTTTGATTTCGGTACGGAAAGCAATGCCTTTTAAGTCAACTTTATGGATGCGAGGGTTGGAGAGATTGCTCACCATCTTATTTGAAATGGTCTTCATCTTAAAAAGCTTCACTGCGCCAAAGACCAATCCGCCAACGATACCGATTTTCAGCAGCTTATTCATCTTTTACGTTTTTTAAAATAGGTTACCAGCCGGTCTATGCCTTTCTTTACTCCATAGCCCACTATTGCTGAAATGGCAGCATAAAAAGCAACTTCGATGACACCAGGAAATGTGATATTGGCAAGCAATAGATGAGATGTCAAGGTTTTGCTTACTCCTCCGCAGACACTGGAGAACGTGACGATGAATGAATTTTCATGATTTGGTGACATGGCTTGCATTCAGATTGATTTCTGATGCAAGATTAAGGAGAGTGAAAATTTCAGAATCCACAGAATGCGGTTCGTTTCGCCAAGTGGAATAAATGGGTAAAAAAGGAAATAGATTGCTATGAAATGAAACAGATGCCGGTTTATTTTTATAGAAAATGAATAGTTTGGAATATCTTTTGCAGATCACTTTTTAATGGTTAATTTTGAAGTGAAAAACGTTTAGAGATAACGTATTGACATATAAATAGCGTTTACTGTTATTCTGGTCTCTGAAAACTGGTAATTTTTATGCCCAGGAATAATAAGTTAAATGCTCATGCTACGGCGTGGGCTATCTATTATTTGGGCGAAAGGTATACCAGTACCTCAGAGACAGATATGGATTAGTTCCACGCTCTTTTTTTAACTTAATAGCATGGGTATGAACGATAAAGAATCAAATCCTGCAAATTGGAGCAATGTTACCATCCTGGTGGCTGATGATAACTACACTTGTTATATTCTGGTAAAAGAAATCCTGAATGAGACAAAAGCTAAACTCATTTATGCAGATAATGGGCTGAAGGCTGTAATGATGTGCCGCACAAAATCTATTGATTTAATTATTATGGATTTGCGTATGCCTGTTTTGGATGGTTACAGTGCAGTAATACAAATCAGGGAATTTCTGCCTCACATCCCCATCATCGCAGTTTCGGCATGTGCGATGAAAACGGACATTATCCGTTGCAAACAAGCCGGTTTTGATGATTACCTTGCCAAACCCATTGAAATCGGCGTATTGATGAATAAAATCGCCTGTTTATTGCATTTAGAGAAAGTAAACTGGTAATAGGCTATTAAAAGGGAGGATCAAAATGCTTAATTAAAGCCTTTACTTGTTTGGGAGTAAAATATTTCGCATGCTTTTTCCATTCCAGTTTCATTAATTCTTTAACCAATGTCGGACAGGAATAAATCCAATGCCCCAGCATCCTGGATGCGGATGATTTTGTAACGTGAGGAAAATATAGTTGGGCGAGTTCTCCGAACCCGAAAGTTCGAATCTCAAAGGACTTTTTTTCCATGATGATTACCTTTTTTAACCACCAAATTAATTCAAATTTTCAACCAGAATCACTGCCCATGCCGGATTGGCTGTTTATCACCAAATTTCACCGGAAATTACCACTTTAGACCGGAAAAGATTAACTTTGACCAGATTTAGCTGCTCCCTGAGCATGGATAAAGAAAACGGACGAATAGTGATTTATCCGAAAGATGTTCAAAGGTTGACAGGTAAAGGCGAAAAGTACAGTCGGGAACTTTTAGAGAAAATAAGACTATGGAAGGCAAAAGCAAAACATCAGTTTGTGAGTATCGAGGACTTTGCGGAGTTCACCGGTTTATCTGTTAACCTTATCAAGCAACATCTTAGCAATTGAGTACAAATCGTATCAAGATATCTTTTCCCGGCATAAATGGAATAAAATTTGTAAAGAATTCTATATATTTGTCTCAAATTAGTTCTTTCTATATTGAAATTTGAAGGTTCATACGATAGCCAAACCATAAGTTGACCTATTCGGTGACCCGCACAGATTTCGATTTTGTAATTAATTGAAATATAAGACATAACGATATAGGGGAATCATCTTCTCACCCCGACATAGTTTAGAAGGTTCCTGATATCAGGGACCTTTCTTATTTTAAATACCTTCAGATTTTATTTAAACTAACCGATATGATAAGAAACGTTCACTCGGTAAGCTTGATAACCTTTAGAACCTTGTTAAAATACCAGCCTATTTCACAACAGTCCGGTATTTCTTGTTAACTTAAATTAAGTATCATGAAAACCACTAACCTTAATTAAAACCTATGATTCATATTAAATACAGGTTATATGAATTAAACCCTAATCTGATTCATCATTTTATATTCTTTACGGCTTTCACCCTTCTTTCCAATCATTGAAGTACCTCATCAGTCTAACAGTAAAATATCCACCCCTAAACCGACATAGTTTTATCTCCGGTATATAACCAGTTCCTTCCCCGGCTAAGGAACTTCTCCTCATTCTAATGAGGAACATCTCACCAGCCTAATGGTGAATCTCTCCTCCGCCTAAGGAGGAAACAATCACCATTCTAATGAGGAGACCCTTCTCAGCCTGGTGAGGAGATAACTTTCCTCTCCGTTTGTAAAACCTACACAGCAATATCCTTAAAAATTAGGTTAACTATAACTCCTGAGCTGTTGGTTTTATTCTTTAACACGATATCGGCGTGGTGCAAATCCATGATTCGCTTGCAAAGATGAAGCCCCAGGCCGTAACCTCCGGTTTTTCGGGAGCGTGATTCATCAGCTCTGTAAAAAGGTTCAAATACATAAGGAACTTTATCTTCGGGTATCCCTTGCCCAAAATCTTCAATTTGAATGGTGATTTGCCGGTTATGACGAATAACGTTTATTTCAACGGGTTTACTCTGTGCAGAAGAGTATTTCAACGAATTATCGAGAACATTACGCAGTACCGTCATGATAAGTCCTTCATCAATATTAACAGTTATGTCATCTGAAACAGGGAAAAGAGTGATCCGGTTGTTATCCCGGCGATAGTTCTCCATGACTTTTTCCAACAGGCTTTTAACTTGTACACGGGTAAAATTCGGCACAATAGCGCCGTTTTTAAGGCGTTCCGATTCAAGTATCTCGGTAATCATCATCTCCATCTCCTTTAAATCGCTCTCCAAACATCCTTTTGCCGGACTATCAGGCATCATTTCGAGTGCCAATTTAGCCCGGGTTATAGGAGAACGTAATTCATGACTCACATCAAGAAGTAACTGTTCCCGGGCGACGATCATCTTTTTCAGGTCAGCTGTCATCTGGTTAAATGCTTTGGCAAGCGACCCCAGTTCATCATTGCTGCTATCGGGGATATGCTGATCAAGGTCTCCCTTACCAGCCTTCTCCACGGCCTCGTTCAATGCTGTCAGCGGCTTCAGTATTTTCCTGATCATGAATGAAGCCACCATGGCACCCACAACAATCAATATAACCAGGGTAATAGCAAGGTGTATATGGGCGTACAACTGGTTTGGTTTATTCAGGAAAATACCCCAAAATGCCATGATAAACAGAAAAAAGCTTATGGTTAAAGCCAAAATCACCCCGAATATCTTAATCAGGATAGATCTTTTTCTTCGTTGCTTTGATTTTCTATTCATGACCAATAAACATGTATCCGGTACCCCAGACGGTTTTAATGAAGCGCGGAGATTTCGGGTCATCATTCAGCTTCTGACGGAGACGACTCACAGCTACATCCACTGATCTGTCAAAAGCAGACCAATCAATACCTCGGATGCTGTCCATGATCTGATCCCTGGTCACTATCCTCCCTCGTTTTTCGGCCAGGAGTGCCAGCAACTGAAATTCCATGGTGGTTATATCAATCGTTTCTCCATCGAGCAAAACAACCTGCTTTTCAGGAATTATCTCTAGATGATCGAATCGGAGGGCAGCCGGGGAGCTGTACTGGTTCGAAACCCTTCGCATGATGGTTTGGATACGGGCAACCAACTCTCTGGGTTCAAAAGGCTTGGGGAGATAATCGTCAGCGCCAAGTTCCAACCCGACGATACGGTCCGTAACATCGCCTCTTGCTGTGAGCATGATAACGGGAATGGCATGTTCTCTGCGAATCTCCCGGCAAACGGCAAAACCATCCATATCCGGCAACATGATATCCAGAATGATCAGGTCGGGAAGATATGAACGGATCTTCTCCAAACCTGACGAAGGGTGTGTGCATGCTTCTACATCATAACCAAATCCGGCAAGGTAGCTTTGCAGCAAGCCATTCAATTTTTCGTCATCATCAATAACCAGGATCTTATATTTACTCATTTTATTAATTGGGAGAGGAGATCATAATTTGAAGATTTGAAAATGAGACAATTTGAAGATTCATTGTGCTTTTGATGTACTAATAATCTTCGATGTAATATTTATGATTGAAATAAGTTTTTCTCTCAAGCCTTCAGGATTAGGGTAATTCTTCGAAAGCTCACAAAGTGTTATCCAATATTCAGTTTCGTCAGCTTCTTTGGCGGCAACTTTTAATTTATGGATAAAATCCGGTTTACTTTCAGCATTCTGTGCCTCTCTAACATTAGCCCCAATGGAAGTGCCCGATCTCAGCAATTGTTTGGCAATGATAAACTTTTTATGTTCTTCAAGTAATTCACAATACTCTATTATCTCAAGTGCAAATTCAAGCGTTAATTTTACAATCAAATTGTCCTTGTCGTTTCTCATCGCATTTAAAGTTAATTTTCAAATCAGCACATTTTCAAATTTTCAAATCTGTTTATCAAATGTACTTATTCTTTCTGTAACGCTAAAATCGGATCTGATTGTGAGGCTTTTCGTGCAGGCAAGACACCAAAAACAAGACCTATGGCTACGGAAAACAAAAGCGATATAATTACAGAGGCAGGAGAGATGGAAATCTGCCATTGCGAGGTATATTTTACCACTGTGGAGATGATGAAACCAGTCATGAATCCTATAAAACCTCCTGCAAAACCTAAGATAGCCGATTCGGTCAGGAATTGCCAGACAATATCCCGTCGTTTTGCGCCTACGGACAACCGTAAGCCAATTTCTTCGTTTCGCTCCCTAACAGAGAGCAACATCACCGCCAGGATACCAATGCCTCCGACCAAAAGGGCAATGGCCGATACTCCTGCGATAAGCCATGTAAAAGACCGGGCGGAGCTTTCGGCAGCCTGGATATCGTTCAATTGATTGTCAATGGTGAAGTCATTCTCCTTTCCCTTAAAATCCAGCCTGTGAGTTTCCCGCAGCACAGAGATTATCTCATCTTCCGATGCTTTCATCTTACCCTTGTCGGTAACCTCGATAAAGATTCTGCGGAGATAATCTGCATTAAAGATCCTGCGTAAAGCAGTATTGACAGGTATGATCACCTGGGCATCCACGTTGGCACCATCAGCGGTCACTCCCTTACTTTTTAAAACACCCACAATAGTGAACGGGATCCTTTGAATAAACACAGTGTTACCTACAGGATTCTCATTTCCAAAAAGCGTTTCATTGACCTGACCTCCCAGTACTGTAACCCTCCTGCAAAGCTTATCGTCCGTCTGAGAAAATACGTCTCCATGAGCAACCGTAAAGTTCTTCACCTTGAAATAGTCAGTTGAGACCCCGTTGATCATACATTTTGTGGTGGTGTTGCCATATTTCACTTTTACCATACCATCCAGTGATGGTACGGCAGCTTTAACCGAAGGACAACCGCTGAGGATGGCTTCACAATCCTTCATCCTCAGCGTTGTTACCAGATCGGTCTGATCCCTTCGTTCCATCACTTTTTTGACCTTGCCGGCATTCACTGTGATCAGGTTGGTACCCATTTGGTCCAGTTGACGTAAAGTTTCTTCCCTGGCTCCATTACCGATAGCCACCATGGTGATTACTGCGGCAACACCCACAGACAGCCCTGTCATTGCAAAAAAAGATTTGGAACGATTGATGAGCAGTTGCCGGAACGAAAGTTTTATGGTCTTCGTAAGCTTCATGCTATCTGAGCGCTTCTACAGGATTACATTTAGCAGCTTTTCTTGCAGGAATGATCCCTGCAGCAATCCCAACCAACACAGGCAAAAGAATTCCAAAAACTACAATTTGCCAGGGAACATAAAAGGGCAGATGCATGAACAAGCCAAATAGCTTGAAAAGTGCCAAACCCAATATCAGGCCAATGATACCGCCGAGCAGGGAAGTCATCGAAACCTCGGCCAGAAACTGAAAAAGGACATCTTTCGATCGTGCACCGATGGCCTTGCGTAGACCAATCTCGTTAACCCGCTCATTAACCGACATGAACATCAACACAATGATGACAATTCCGGCTGCCAACAGGGCAATCAGTGAAATTAAAGGCAGAAAAACATTGAATACCTTCGTCATTTCTTTAATTTTTTCTTTCACAAAGGTGGGTGTGATGATGGTAAAATCACTTTTCCCGTCTCCGGTGACATGATGCCTTTCGTTGAGTACGGCAGTAATCCCGGCAACAGCCTCATCCATGTACTTTTCGTCGGTAAGAATAAATTTGGCATGGGATATATAATCGACATTCATCACGCGCTTCATCAGGGTTGTGATGGGGACAATAACATCCAGGTCGAGGTCGTTACCATGCGGATCAACGCCCTTGGATTCTAACACACCTTTTACGATAAAAGGAATTTCTCCAATCCTTATCTGGGCTCCTACCGGATCAGAAGTTCCAAACAGCGTAGCTGCCACCTTGGGTCCGATAAGTGCAACCCGCGAAGCATTCAGTTCCTCGCTCTCATCAAAGTACTCACCCTTTGTCACACCCCGGTTCCAAACAAACTGACCGTTTACCGAATTCCCTTTGATGGTGGTTGAGATGTTCCTGTTTCCGGCAATTACTTCTTGGTTCGACAGAGATTGCATCGGGTCGAACATACTAACGGATGGCACCTGAGATGCAATAGCCTTTAAATCGTCGATGGTGAGTGACGAAACCAAATCACTGGTCATAGGTTTATTGTCCAGTTTCATCTTCTGCGCCATAATGACTATACTATTCGGACTGAGATAAACTTTTACCCGTTCCGACATCTGCTTCTGAAATCCTTTACCAATGGTAAAGGTCAGGCTTAATGAAGTAATCCCTATGATGATGCCAAGCACCATAAAAAATGTACGCAGCTTGTTTCTTCGCAAAATGCGCAGGCTGCCATTGAGTATTTCCTTTCTGTTCATACTGTTTCTTTTTACTGTTTCTTAATTCTCACTTACTTCTCCATCATGAATCCGAATGATACGTTTGGCACAGGCAGCCACAGTCTGATCATGGGTGATAAGCACAATTGTTTTGCCAGCCTGGTTAAGAGCCTGAAAAATCTTTATAATTTCCTGGCCTGAAGCGGAATCGAGGTTCCCGGTCGGTTCATCGGCAAAAATGATATCCGGTTCATTTACCAGGGCACGGGCAATGGCAACACGTTGTTGTTGCCCCCCGGAAAGCTCATTGGCACGATGTGTGGCCCTGTCCGTCAGACCCACCTGCCTGAGCGCCTCCATGGCAAGAATCCGGATGTGCTTTCTGTCCGAATAAAGCAAAGGCAATTCCACGTTCTCCAGAGCGGTTGTTTTAGGCAACAGATGAAACCGCTGAAATACAAAGCCAATTTTCCTGTTCCGGATGGCTGCCAGTTCGTCTTCGGTCATAGCACCTACTTCCTTGTTTTCAAAATAGTATTCGCCTTCGGTTGGTCTGTCAAGCATACCCAGAATATTCATCATACTTGATTTTCCGGAGCCAGATGGACCCACAATAGCCACAAACTCTCCCTTATTTATCACCAGATTGGTGCTTTTTAGGGCATGCACCGGTTTTTGCCCGTTATTACTGTAAGTTTTGCTTACATTCTTCAATTGAATCATAGTGCTTAATATTTAATTATTACTAATGTCTTCGTTATTCATAATTACTTTATCGTTTTCCTTCAGTCAGTCGGTAACTTCAGTCAGTCGGTTTCCTTTCACACCGGTTTTTATGATCCTCTGAACTGGTTTCCCGTTTTCCAGGACGTATACCACGGTTTCCTCGTTTTTCCTTTTTATAACATTGCTGGGGATACTAAGAACATGATCGGCAGAATTAGTTTGAATGGTAACCGACGCAGTCATTTCCGGGCGTAATATTTTACCCTTTTCATCAGCTATTTCAACGATAACCACATAATTCACCACATTATCCCGTATCTCTGCTTTGGGATAGATAGCTGTAACAGTCCCTTCGAAGGTAGTGCCTGTATAGGTATCAACCGTAAAGCTGGCACTCTGACCGGTAGTCACCTTGCCAATATCCGTTTCGTCTACATATGCCCAAACCTCAATGCGGGAAAGATTAATGATAGTTACAAACGTCGGTGCTGAGAAAGCTGCCGATACAGTTTCCCCTTCCTGGGTTGAAACCGAGCTGATGACACCGGAGATTGGAGCAAAGATCTTTGTAAATTCAAGTTCTGTGGCTGCGTAATCTACCGAAGCCTGTTGACTGGCCACCCTGGACCTGGATATGTCGTATTCCTTTACCAGATTGTCATACGATTGTGCCGAAGTGTAATCTTTATCAACTAAAGACTTTGCCCGTTCCATTTCAATTTTGGAGTATTTCATTACGGTTTTGGCATTGTCAAGATTAGCCACCTCCAGACGATACCTTGCAGATAGTTCCGAATCGTCGAGTTTTGCTAGCAAGTCGCCTTTGCGGACTTCATCCCCGTTTTTAACATAAAGCTTTTCAACAATACCCGAAACGCGGGATCCTACACGGACCTCCGCCCCTACCTTAGGCTTTATAATGCCGGTCGCCAATATGGAGGTATTAATAGTGCGTCGCTGGACAGTGTAAGTCTGAAACGAAGGCGTTTCGGTGGTATTGGCACAGGATGCGATAAACACAACCAACGCCGCGAATAATGAATGTTCGATTAAATTTTGCATAGTATATTTCATATAGTTCCGATTAATCGTTCAAGATTTGCCAGGGCAATCCGGAAAGCGGTAATGGCCTGGATGTTTCTTTGCCGGGCCGAAAGGTCTGCCAGCCTGGCGTCAGTCAACTCAAGCAGTGAGCCTGTTCCTGCTTTGTATTGGGCTTTTGCAATTTCGAGGTTCTCCGAAGTTGTTTTCATCAGACTCCGGGTAAGAGCAATCTGGGTTTCTGCTTCCTTAATGCTGATAAGCCGGTTGTTTACTTCTTTTTGCAGAAAACTTTTTATCTCCTCGGCTTGGTTATCATAAATATCTTTTCGCACCTTTTCCGATTGCAGCCTGTAACTTCGTTCTTTTCCGCTAAAAATATTCCATCGTAAGGCCAGTACGGAATACCACCCCTTTTGCTCCTGAAGGGCGGGAGTATAATTCCAGTCATACCCGGCGCTAACACTAAAACGCGGGTAAAAGTCCGATCGCGTCTCCTTAATTTTGGATAATTGTGATAATCCAATGCTGTTTATGGACTGCAGTTCGGGATAAACCCGAATTGCTCTAGCAAAGAGGCTGTCAGGTTGTACACTGAAAGAATTGCTTTGATTGTTTTGCAGGGAATCCTTCAATTGAGTCAACATGTCTGTAGAGATACCGGTAAGCATGGCAAGTTCATTTTGTGCCCGCTTCAAAGAGTTCAGGTAAACATCCCGGTCAAACATGGCTTCGGCGAGATCGCTTTCGGCTTTCAGTACGTCCGATTTTCTCCCGGTTCCTGTTTTAAACAGCTCCCTGGCATATTCCAGGAATAGTTCGGCTTTGGAGACATTGTCAATTGCAATCAGGTAATACTGCTGCTGTTGCAGACATGTAAAAAAGGTGGTTTTCACTGACAGGATAACCTCCTGCTTGCGTGCCTCCAAGGAAGATTCCGATGCATCGCCCAGATAACGGGCCTGTTCCATAACAGCGCTGACCTTTTTGTTCTGCCATAGTAATTGATCAGCAGCCAGCTTTGCGGTGCCGGTTTTATAATTGTTGCCCAACTGATATTCATTGGATAATCCTCCGGAAGCGTCGAGTGAAACTGCAGGATACAAACCGGACCGGGCTGCTTTGACACCGATCGTTGCAACCACCACATCATTATTAGCTGCTTTAATGTTCGGATTATACGTCAAGGCAGATTCAATACATTGACTGAGCGTAACACCTGCAGCATCGGTTTGTGCTTTTGCATAAGGCGAAATAAGTATGTACAGAGCAACTAAAATGTACGTTATTTTTGTCATTGCGAGTTATCATATTTGATTTGCCGACAAAATAACCGTGCATTTGTAAGGCACTTTTTTCAGAATTGTAACAAATTGTTACATGGAGATTGAATCACGGATGATGAGTACTAGTGACGAAAACATTATTTTAACCTGCTTGTTTACAACAATAAAACCTATGAACTATTGGTTAATGAAAACAGAGCCCGACACATTCAGTTGGGATGATCTTGTAAAACAGGGCTCCTCAATGTGGGACGGTGTACGGAACTACCAGGCAAGAAACAACATACGGAAAATGAAAAAGGGTGACACGGTGTTTATTTACCATAGTGTTAATAACCCTGGTATAGTTGGAATTGCAGAGATAAGCAAAGAATTTTATGCCGATCCCACTGCAAAAGAGGGCGACTGGTCAGTGGTAGATGTGAGACCTGTCCGGAAGCTCAAACGGTCAGTCTCCCTTCAGGAGATAAAACAAAGGCTTGATTTAAAGGAAATGTACCTGGTACGGAGCCCTAGATTATCGGTTCAACCCGTTACATTGCAAGAGTACAATAAAATCTTGGATATGGAAAAACAAGGTTAACCACGTGACATAAACAATTGAAATCCATTTTCGATTATCGGAGCATCCTACCCATAACCGGCAACTACCAATTTATATAGGATCGGCAAAACCAAAGTCGCAGAAACATTCGTATCTTTCCGAGAAGAAAACTACTTCAATTCTATTCAATATGAAAATACGAGCATTTATAATTACTTGTCTCTTATCTTTTTTGGCTATACCTGTCTACCAGGCAAAGGGCCAGAAAGCAAACCTTGCCAAATATTCTGCCGGTTTCCCGGTCAATTACAATGAAGATTCGGTTGGAACTTATACACTCCCCGACTTACTTACCATGAAGAATGGTGAGAAAGTGACTGATGCCAAAACCTGGATGAATAAGCGACGTCCTGAATTGGTTGCACAGGTTGAATCTTTACAATTCGGAAAGACACCTCCACCACCTGCTCATCTTCATTATCACGTATTCGACAAAGGGACTTCTGCACTTCAAGGCAAAGCCATCCGCAAACAGGTATCCATTTATTTAACGCCCGACACATCCCACAAGGTAGATGTGCTCATTTACCTGCCTGCTCATACCACCAAGCCTGTACCCGTATTTCTGAGTATCAATTTTGGACCGAATACATGGGCTGTAAACGATTCAGGTATAAAGCGCAGCTTTATCTGGTCGCGCGATGGCAAGCTGATTCCTGCTCCTCCCTCGCAAAGACAGTCGATTCCAGATCCAGACAAATTTCTTGAACAAGGCATAGGCATCGCAGCGCTTTATTACGGTGACATTGAACCGGATTTTAAAAAAGGGTATGAATATGGTATTCGAAAATATTACTCAAAAACTGGTACCCTGGCTCCCGACGAATGGGGTGCTATTGCGGCCTGGTCCTGGGGCCTCAGCAGGGTAATGGATTATTTCGAAACAGACAAACAAATCGATGCGCACAGGATTGCCCTTTTTGGTGTATCGCGACTTGGCAAAACAGTATTATGGACAGGAGGGCGCGACCCACGCTTTAAACTGGTTATTGCCAGTTGTTCCGGCGAAGGAGGTGCAGCTCTCAGTCGTCGCAATTATGGTGAAAATATCAAACACCTAACCGATACCTCCAGGTACTTCTATCAATTCTCTGCCAATTACCATAGTTTTGCAAGCGATGTCAGCAAATTACCTTTTGATGCCCATGCACTGGTTGCATTAATGGCACCAAGGCCATTACTGTTACAGACAGGTGATGTTGATTACTGGTCCGATCCGAAAGGAGAATTTCTCTCAGCCATAGCTGCCGAACCGGTATATAAACTATTTGGTGAGAAAGGACCGGGTACAACCGTTTGGCCACAGGCTAAAGATACCAGTCTTCTTTTGAATCCCCTGGGTTATTACATGCACAGCGGCGGACACGGAACTGTTCCTGACGACTGGGATAAATATCTCTTATTCCTCAAGAAATTCCTGTAAATAACATTTAATAGCATGGACATGAAAAGCAACCGCCGTGATTTTTTAAAGATATCTTCCCAGGCAGCCATCGGATTACCATTGATTGCTTCCATACGAATTCCTTCAGCCGCTGTAACAGGGCAAATCGAAAAAAAGAAGGGGCCTGATACAACAAAATCCTCATTAGTCCTTAACGTTAGGGATTATGGAGCTGCTGGTGACGGTACCACCAATGACACAGTTGCGCTTCAGCAAACCATCAACCGGTGTGAAGTGCTGGGAGGAGGTGAAGTATTAGTCCCTGCAGGCAATTATCTGACCGGCACCATTCAATTACGTTCCAATGTTACCTTGCATTTGGAGAAAGATGCCGTGATAAGTGGTAGCCCGGATTTCAACGACTATCCCGTTGCTCAGGTTCGTTGGGAAGGGAAATGGATACAAGGCCGAACAGCATTGATTTACGCGGTGGATGCGGAGAATATAGGTATAAAAGGTCCGGGCAAGATTGCCGGTAATTATGCATTGGGAGGCCGGCCAAATAAAGAAAATCCATTGAGACACCCGGCACTGATTGAACCTATCAATTGCAGGAATTTGGTGTTTGAGAATTTCTCCACCGATTATCACCTGATGTGGTCCATCCACCCCACTTACTGCGAGAACATAACCATTCGAAACCTTACCATTCGAAGTACGGGCGGCAATGGCGATGGTATAGATGTGGATTCCTGCAAACACGTTTTGATCGAAGGATGCGATATCGCTACAGGTGATGATTGCATCTCTCTCAAATCGGGTCGTGGTATGGAAGGGTATACCTTGCTAAAAACAACGGAAGATGTACAAATCAGGAATTGCAAGCTTTCCGATTCTATTTTTGCCTGTATCGGTATCGGCAGTGAGACGTCCGGAGGGATACGCAACGTACTTATCGAAAATTGTAAATTCAGCAATACAAAAACATATGCTATTTACATTAAAAGCCGTCCGGGAAGAGGGGCTTTTATTGAAGACATCACTGCCCGTAACCTGGAAGTATCCGGAATGAAGGGCGGTTTTCTGCGAATGAACATTTTAGGCAGTGGTATTCAGGATCCTGAACCGATTCCGGGAAATGACGGTATTCCCACCATCAAAAACTTCCGCTTCTCGAATATTCGGGTGAGTGATGTAGAGGTGCTGGTAGATGGTACATCCATTCATCCTTCCAAACCTTTGGATGGTTTTGAACTATCTGACGTATCCGGTATCTGCTATAAGGGAATCTCCCTGGCCAATATAAAAAATGCCAGCTTAAAGGATATTAAAGTATCCGGTTTCACAGGCACGCTCCTCAGCATTTGCAATGTCAGCGGCAAAGGACTGGAAGGTGCCCAAACCATTGATTTCCCGCATAAGGTATCCGAAGAGATTACCGCCGGAGAGGGCTATAAACTTAGGTAGAGAAGAAAGAGGTTCCCTTAAAAATCATTTTAAGCGGCGGGATTGCAAATCCCGCCGAGCGTACTACATTAAAAAACAAGTTGTATCGCTGAGTTGGAGTTACTCGCTATCGCTCATGAGAAGAGTTGTAATCCCACCGTTTAAAATGACTTTTAAGACAGCCTCTCCTTCTCTCACTTCTTCATTCATTTCCTCACAATCCTGATTCCTTTGGGCGCATCGATCGTAGAGCGGATGGTTCCGTCGGGTTGCTTTTCGTGACGAACCTTGATAATACCCAGCGGTGTTGGAAATGTTCCTTCAGCCCATTGCAAATCGGCGAGATGAGGCACAATGCGAACTGTCTTGCATCCGGGTTCAAGAACCGAAATACCCAAAACATGTTGAGTAA
>DATBXH010000177.1:0-6000 GCA_036514375.1 Bacteroidales bacterium
AGGAATCCGGGCTGCCAATTATTTCCTGGAGCAATCAGTCAATTACAAGAAATTTCTGGCATTAAACCGTGATACAATTTCTCCTCAGGGCAAGATCAGCTACACAAACGATTCGCTGAACATTGCCTGGTATCGGGCCGAAGCACATATCCTGCGGGCATGGTACTATTTTGAGCTGTCCAAACGTTATGGCGGTGTGCCGTTGGTAATCAAGACCCTTGCGATTACTGACAATACGAATTTGCCTAAGTCTTCATACGATGATATTGTTAATTTTATTGTAAATGAAGTAGATGCCTATAAGGATAGTCTTCAGGTAAACTGGAAAACATCCTCCTTCACTAATAACGATGGAAGGTTGAGCAAGGGTGCCGCTCTTGCTTTAAAAGCCAGGGTATTATTGTTTGCAGCCAGTCCGTTGCATAATTCTACCGGCGATTTGACCAAATGGCAGAAAGCGGCCGCAGCATTGAACGATATTATTGTTTTTGCCAATGGAGCGGGTAAATACGCACTCGATGGTGATTACCGGAATTATTTCCTGAAGACCAACGCACTTAACAGTTCTGAAACAATTTGGGCCATTCGTTATACAGCTAATCATGTGCTGGAAAGCAATAATTATCCTATTACAACTCCCGGTGGTGCAAGTGGTATTACTCCTTCACAGAACCTTGTTGCCGATTATGAATATGTTGGAGCTCCGGTGGCCGGTAATCCATATGCCAACCGAGACCCCAGGCTTGGTTATACAATAGTAACTAATGGTAGCACCTGGAACTCAAGGACCATTGATGAAACTCCGGGAGGTACTGATGATATGAAGAATACCAATGCCAGCCGTACCGGATATTATCTGAAAAAGTTCCTGAATGACGGTCTTAATCTGGTTCAGAACCAAACTGTGGTACATAACTGGGTGGTTTTTCGCTATGGAGAAATATTACTGGAATATGCCGAGGCTATGAATGAGGCTTATGGACCAGATAATAACAATGGATATAGTCTTACGGCCAGAGCAGCGTTGAATATGGTACGCAGCAGAAAAGGGGTGTTAATGCCTGTAGTTACAGTAGCAGCTCCTGATTCCTTCCGCACAGCAGTTAAGCACGAGAGAAGGATTGAACTTGCTTTTGAAAATTATCGTTATTGGGATTTACTTCGCTGGAATGATGCTGCTAATGTTCTGAATCAGCCGTTGCAAGGAGTTTCGGTTACCAAAGATGGATCCAACCAACCCGTTTATACTACATTTAATGTGGAAAACCGGGTATTCGATGGTGCAAAAATGTATTATTATCCTTTTCCTCAGACAGAAATTATTAAATCAAAAGGTGTTCTTGTGCAGAATCCTGGTTGGTAGCATAGTATACTCTACAAATTAAATATTAAAATTATGAAACAACATTATATTTTGATAGCAATCATGACATTCCTCTTTGGAGGAGCCATTTTTTTTTCCTGCAAAAAGGATGACTCAAAACTGGATTACGGTTATTCTAAGATTTATATGCCTCAGGCTATTAATAAATCAGGAGGTGTAAATAATAATTTTCCGGTGCCATCCGGAACAGACACTTCTACGTTTGATTATAACGTGGATACCCAAAATCAGAAGGTGAATGTGATTTTGGGAGCTTACTTGTCAGGCCCGGCTCAGGATGCTTACTCGGTCGATGTAAAAGTTAATAATGATACCATCCAAAGCATGTTTAACAAGAAAATACTGGATACCGCTCTCTATAAGTTAATGCCGGCTTCTCTTTACTCTCTTCCGTCAACATTGGAAGTTCCTGCAGGCAAAAAAGGTGGCACATTTTCCTTAGCTGTTGATATTCCTCAAATTAAGGCCTCAGCTTATGCGGGTAAATATTTGGTTTTGGCCGTAAAGCTTGATAATCCGAGTAAATATCAGCTTGATACTGCCATCTCTACCGCCATTGTAATACTGGATGTGAATTCGATGGTTATTGGACCAGCTAATGATATTACGAGTAAGTATATCCTTAATCCTGGTAATTCTTTTGTTGCTTCCTCTATGGATGCCGGTGGCAGATGGGGTACACTGGCTAACTGGACTGCAAACAGGGCTGCCTTAAGCCATAACGGGAATGGTGGTTTCTGTAAAGATGGTGACGGATTAACGATGGATATGGAGTCCGGATGGGGCTCTCCTCAAATTTTGAACGGAAAGCTTTATCAAACAATCACACTTCCGGCAGGAAGTTATGCGTTTGACCCGTCACCATGGAAATGGCAAGGTACCAAGGATCCTGCTTATGTTGTGGTAGCAGTCAACAGCGATTCAATTCCTGATTATAACAATATTGTGGGTAATAGTGCTATTTGGTATTCAACCTTTTCCTCGGCAAAGGTGTCTTTTCAGTTCACAACAGCAACAAAGGTAACCGTTGGTGTTGTTGTTAATTATAAACAGGATCAGCAAGGTTTTAAAACTTTGGCGGTACATTTATATAATTACCCAAGACATCTTTAAACGAGAACAAGTCTGGAGTGTATAGCTTTTTTGGGCTAAGGAATTGTATAAAAACAGCAGTAATTAGTTGAATAAAGTTTCCGCGTTACATGATTTCAGGAAGTCATTAACGCGGGACTTTTATCAATGGAACAGATTTATTAAACCAATTTTGCACGTTCTTTATAATTTGGTTTTCAATGGTGACCTTCTTTGATTTTTTTGGATTTAGAGATTTTACCACTCTTAAAATCCTAATTTACCCCCTGCGTTTCATTTGTTTTTGTTGTTTTTTTGGTTGGAGAAATGAAAGAGAAAATAGAATTTTTTATGAATGATGAGATGAGAATTTTGTATAGACCCGAAAATATTCGCAAAACATTAAATAATTGGGAAAAACTGATAATTTGGTTTGTTTGTATCTTTTTGTATGGGTCATCTTTTTCGGAAGCACAGGTAAAACACACTTTTACACTTGGCGATTCCGCATTTTTAATGGACGGAAAACCTTTTCAGCTGATTTCCGGCGAGATGCATTATACACGGATTCCCAGGGAAGCCTGGAGGGCCAGGATGAAGATGGCCAAAGCCATGGGGTTAAATACCATTGGTACGTACGTGTTTTGGAATGCCTGTGAACCGCAGAAAGGTAAATTCGATTTTACTGGAAATAATGATATTGCAGCTTTTGTCCGCGATGCTCAGAAAGAGGGCCTTTGGGTTGTGTTGCGACCAAGTCCTTATGTGTGTGCCGAATGGGAATTTGGTGGCTATCCTTATTGGTTGCAAAATGAAAAAGGACTTGTGGTCAGGAGCAAAGAACCGACTTATCTTGCCGAATACAAGGCTTATATTAATGAAGTCGGAAAACAGTTAGCCTCCTTGCAGGTGAATCATGGCGGAAATATTTTGATGGTGCAGATCGAAAATGAATACGGATTTTATGGTAATGACAAGGAATACTTAGATATCAACCGGAAAATGTTTATAGATGCCGGTTTTGACGGATTACTCTTTACCTGCGACCCGGCACAGAATGTTGCTGCTGGCTATTTACCCGGCCTGTTGCCAGCAGTAAATGGTCTGGATGATCCTACCAGGGTAAAGGATACTGTGAGAAAATACCATGATGGCAAAGGACCTTTTTATATTTCGGAATGGTATCCTGCATGGTTTGATTGGTGGGGAACCAAACATCATACTGTTCCGGCAGAAAAATATGCCAGCCGGCTTGATGCAGTTCTCGCTGCCGGAATATCTATTAACATGTATATGTTTCACGGAGGATCGACCCGCGGATTTATGAATGGAGCCAACTATAACGATCAGAATCCATTCGAACCTCAGGTGAGCAGCTATGATTATGATGCGCCACTGGACGAGGCTGGTAATGCCACTCCAAAATTTATGAAATTCAGGGAGGTTATACAAAAGCACCTAAAAGCAGGAACAGACTTACCGGATGTTCCTGCTCCCAAACCTACTGTACGGATAACAGCTGTTAACTTTACCGCTCAGACCTCTTTGTTTAATATACTGCCTACGCCAAAGCATAACGATACTCCCCTGACTTTTGAGGACCTTCAGCAGGCCTATGGTTTTGTGTTGTACAGAACTATTGTGCCCGAGCCTGTTGCAGGAGTTTTAAAAATTAATGGGTTGCATGATTACGCACTTGTCTTTGTAAACGGAAAAAGGATTGGAGTTCTGGATAGAAGGTTAAACCAGGATAGTCTCAACGTGCATGCATCCAATAAGGGGGCAACCTTGGATATTCTGGTTGAAAATTTGGGGAGGATCAATTTCGGTAAATATTTGTTGGAGAATAAGAAAGGTATTATCGGAAATGTAATTTTGTCAGGTAAAGAGTTGAAAAACTGGGATATGTTCAAGTTTCCGTTTGATTCCCCGGTTTCTTCTTTTTCAGGAATGAAACCTTCGGATGGAACACCGGTTCTTAAAAAAGGAACATTTACACTTGAAAGAACAGGGGATACTTATTTGGATATGAGCCATTGGGGCAAAGGTATGGTGTGGATAAACGGGCATAACCTTGGACGATACTGGTATGTTGGACCTCAGCAAACTTTATATGTACCGATTGAATGGCTGAAACAGGGCGTGAATGATGTTGAGATCCTGGAATTATTAAAGCCGGAACAGCAGGAACTTCAAGGTATCCAAAAACCAATCCTCGATGTTTTGCAATAAAAGTTTTGATTTTAGACGTAAAAATTCTTTCGATACTTAGATTGATTCAGCAAAAGATAATTAGGTTGGTAGATAATAATTAATAGGTGTTTAGTAGTTAGTAGTTTGAAGTAAGCCTCCGCATTATATGATTGTCTGGTTATCAGTAATGCGGGGCTTCAATGTTAACATGTATATCAAATTTTTATAAAAATAAAGAGATGAGCATAGGAAAACTTCTCTTAACAGCTTTTTTGGGATGCTTTGTTTCTGCAATCAATTGTTCGGCCGAAAAGATGGATCTAAGTGGAGATTCCATCAGAAACAACACGATCACTTTTTTTACCCCCGGCAAACCTTGGCCTGACAATAATGGAAAACATATCAATGCCCACGGTGGAGGTATTCTTTTTTACCAGGGAACTTATTACTGGTTTGGGGAATATAAAATTGCCGGACGTTTAGGAAATTCTGCACAGGTAGGGGTAAGTTGTTATTCGTCAAGGGATCTCTTGAACTGGAAAGATGAAGGGATTGTGCTAAAGGTGAACGATAAAGACACAGCTTCTGAAATAGTTAAGGGATGCATTATCGAACGCCCTAAAGTGGTGTTTAATAAAAAGACCGGAAAGTTTGTAATGTGGTTTCATTTGGAACTTAAAGGCAAAGGCTATAGTGCAGCTCGGGCAGCAGTTGCAGTGAGTAATTCAGTTACGGGTCCATATCAGTTCCTGAAATCATATCGTCCCAATGCTGATCAGTGGCCAATTAATTTTAAAGATGAATGGAAACAAAAACTCAATGGTGAAGATACTCTCAAATGGTGGACAAACCCTTGGAGGGAAGCTGTCAACAAAGGGCTTTTTGTCAGAAGAGCTTTTCATGTGGGACAGATGTTCCGCGACATGACTATTTTTCAGGATGATAATGGGAAAGCCTATCTGATTTGTGCTTCCGAGGAAAATCTAACCATACATATATCTGAACTTACAGACGATTATTTATCTTTTACTGGCAAATGGTCCAGAATTTTTCCGGGAGGACACAACGAAGCTCCAACCATGTGTAAGGTTAATGGAAAATATTACCTGATTACCTCAGGGTGTACGGGGTGGGATCCCAATGCTGCCCGTTCAGCAGTGGCTGATTCTATTTGGGGCACATGGACATCACTTGGGAATCCTTGCGTTGGCAGGGAGGCTGAAACAACTTTTCAATCTCAGGGAACGCATATCCTTCCTGTACAAGGTAAAAAAGGTGCTTTTATTTTCCTTGCCGATCGATGGACTCCACGCAATCCCATTGATGGAGGCTATATTTGGCTACCTCTGTCG
>DATBXH010000178.1:0-3368 GCA_036514375.1 Bacteroidales bacterium
GGTTGGGAGTAGTGCCCTCCCTGTTGTTCTTTATCGGAGTATTCTTCCTGCCCGAAAGTCCGCGATGGCTTTTAAAAGCCGGACGTGAGGAACAGAGCCGGAAAGTCCTTGGAAAGATCGGGGATGCGGATTTTGTAGACAGGACAATTGATGCAATTCGCAAAACCCTGCACGGACAGGTGAAGGTTAATTTCCGTCATGCTTTCGAAAAGGCCGTTTTTCCCGCAGTTCTTATAGGAATTGTACTGGCAGTGTTTCAACAGCTATGTGGCATCAATGTAGTGTTTAATTATACCACCAATATCTTTAAAAGCATAGGTGCCAGTACCAGTGAACAATTATTACAGGCCGTTTATATCAGTCTGGCAAACCTGGTGTTTACGCTTATTGCCATGTTGCTGGTCGATCGCTGGGGACGTAAACCGCTTATGCTCATTGGGGCCGGAGGACTTGCCGTGTTTTATGTCATTATTGGTTTTATTCTTTTTGGAGGAACCGGTACAGGCCTTTCGCTTTTCATATTGATGGCAATCGGTGTGTATGCCATGTCGCTGGCACCGCTTACGTGGGTGCTGATATCAGAGATCTTTCCAAACCAGGTTCGTGGTATAGCAACGTCCATTGCTGTAATGTGCTTATGGGCAGCCTACTTTGTACTTGTGTTTACGTTCCCCATGATCGAGGAAAGCTTTGGTGATGCAGTGGCATTTTGGGGATATGCCGTGATATGTGTGCTGGGCTTTGTGTTTATTCTCACCAAAGTCCGCGAGACCAAAGGAAAAACCCTGGAAGAAATTGAAGGAGAACTGATGAGCAGGCATTGAGAGGATGGGAGAGAGGGATCGTATGTTTGGACTATTTATTTAACCTGAGTTCGACATAAGATTTTGTCATAAAAAATTAAACATAAGGTAATAAGGTCAAAATCAGGTGCATTTAAACTCTACTAAGGTTTTCTTTTCTTTAAGAACCTTATTTTAGCTTGTGTTTCAACCTTAGTAGTCTCACATTTCCAAAGAAAAACAACCTTATTACCTTATTTTTAATGATTTATTTTATCGAGCTGATGTTATTTAGGTTTTCTGGAATTTATTATCAGTACAACACAAAAAAATAGCTATAGAGCAATGACAGAAGTTAAAGCATGGGAAGAGACAGTAACCATTCCCACATACGGCATCGGGAAACCGGAAAAGAACCCGATTTTCCTTGAGAAGAGAGTTTATCAGGGAAGCAGCGGAGCAGTATATCCGCATCCGGTGATCGAGAAAATAGAAGACGAAAAAAGGGAACAGGATTGGAAGGCACTGTTTCTGGAAAACCAATATTTGAAGGTGATGATCCTTCCCGAACTGGGAGGCAGAATTCAGATGGCCTATGATAAAACCAAACAGCGCCATTTTGTATACTATAACCGGGTGATAAAACCCGCTCTGGTCGGGCTTACAGGTCCATGGATCTCAGGTGGCATCGAATTTAACTGGCCTCAGCATCACCGGCCAAGTACATACGAACCTGTCGATTATTCCATCGAGGAAAATGCGGATGGCAGCAAGACAGTTTGGTGCAGCGAAATCGAACGTATGTTCCGTACCAGGGGAATGATCGGTTTCACCATGTATCCTGATAAAGCTTATTTGGAATTGCGTGTTAAATTGTACAACCGCACTCCTTTTCCCCAGACTTTTTTATGGTGGGCCAACCCGGCAGTACATGTGAACGATGAATACCAGTCCGTTTTTCCACCGGATGTGAATGCTGTGTTCGACCATGGCAAACGCGATGTTTCCCGGTTCCCTGTTGCCACAGGTACGTATTATAAAATGGACTATTCAGCCGGAGTGGACATTTCGAGATACAAAAATATTCCCGTTCCCACGTCTTATATGGCCATCCGGTCGGATTATGATTTCGTGGGAGGTTATGAAAACGATACAAAAGGAGGGTTGTTACATGTTGCCAATCATCACGTATCGCCTGGCAAAAAGCAATGGACGTGGGGAAATGGTGATTTTGGCAAAGCCTGGGACCGTAACCTGACGGATGAGGACGGGCCATATATCGAACTAATGTGTGGTGTGTTTACCGATAATCAGCCTGACTTTTCGTGGATCATGCCTTACGAGGAAAGAGCTTTTACCCAGTACTTCATGCCTTACCGCGATCTGGGAGTGGTTAAAAACGCAACCAAAGAGGCCATGGTGAATCTCGAATTCAGCAATGACAAGGCTATTGTGAAAGCCTATACCACGGCTAAATATCCGGGAACCCGGGTGACACTTGAAGTGAAAGGGAAAAACATTCTTTCGGAGGATTTCGATTTCAGCCCGGAAACTTCGTATGAAAGGACTGTCGTTGTTGATCCTTCCATACCCGTCGAAAATTACAGCGTATCTCTTACCACATCAAATGGAAAGGCATTGATTACATGGCAGCCTGAGAAAGCTGAGATAAGACCGATACCTGAAGCAGCCAAAGCAGCCAAACTTCCAAAGGAAATTGCCAGTATGGAGCAGCTTTATCTCACCGGATTACATTTGGAACAGTATCGCCATGCCACTTACCCGCCCACCGATTATTACAAAGAAGCATTGGAACGGGAACCCGGCGACGTACGAAACAATAACGCGATGGGATTATGGTACATGCGCAGGGGGAAATTTGGAGAAGCAGAGCCTTATTTCCGTGCTGCCATAGCTACACTTACTGAGCGGAATCCAAATCCTTACGACGGAGAACCATACTTCAATCTTGGCATGTGTCTGCGGATGCAATATAAATACACAGAGGCTTTCGAAGCCTTTTACAAAGCAGTATGGAATGTAGCATGGCAGGACAGTGGCTATTTTCAACTGGCACAGATTGCATGCATCCTGGGAAAATTCGAAGAAGCTCTTGATCTCGTTGATAAATCACTGATCCGTAACTGGCACAATCACAAATCGCGTCATTTAAAGGTTGCCATCTTACGTGTATTGGAACAGAAAGAAGCCGCACTTTCACTCATTGAAGATTCGATAAAAATTGACAGGTTCAATTTCGGATTGTATTTCGAACGATTCCTGCTAACGGGAGATGTCAATGCTGCAAAAGAGATGAAATTGCTGATGCGCGGTTACATTCACAACTATATCGAAATTGCATTGGACTATGGTTTGGCCGGGTTGTTTGATACGGCCATTTCATTCCTGAGCACAGGCATTGAACAGCATGAGGATGTATATCCCATGGCATGGTATTACATGGGTTGGTTTGCCAATCAGAATAAGGATCCGGAAAAAGCCATTGAATACTATAAGAAGGCAGCCCAGGCCAATCCCGATTATTGCTTCCCGAATCAGCATGAAGCAGTACTTGCATTACAAAAT
>DATBXH010000179.1:0-2762 GCA_036514375.1 Bacteroidales bacterium
ATGGCTCCTTGACAATGATTACCTGTATTGCCAGGACGATGATACGATAATATTGAAAAATTAGCGGCATAAAACGATTTATATTACTTTTGTGCCGCATTTATACGCACAGATATGGAAAGAACGAAGGGACAGAAGAAAGATGAAGTGGCCGATTTCATTAACCTTTGCAATGCTTATTGTCAGATTCTGGACAAAGCAGATAAGTTGCCACTGCATGAATTTCTAGACAAGGTATCCGACTCGTTAATGGCCGTTTACCAAAAAACATTTGCTATCACCCGTTTTAAGACTCGTTACGAAAGCGAACCTCAAAAATTTTTATCTGAAAAACTATATAACAAGGTACGTCTTTCGGTCATGAATATTTTGGATAAGCGCGACGGTTACATGGAAATCCTGGATCCTAATCATATTGGGAACCAAAACATTTTCCAGGCAAGCCTATCTGAAGATCTGACGGATATTTATCAGGATTTCTATGATTTTGTTCAATGGTATTCCGTCGGCACATTTGAAAGCATAAACGATTCTCTGATCGAATGCCTTTCAAACTTTGAAAAATACTGGGGCGTAAAATTACTAAATGCGTTGCGTGCAATCCATGTCATCCGTTATCTGAAGAAGGACGGATCTATATTTGCCGATCCGCTGAGTGACGAGGAAGAAGACATAATTAATAACGATGAAAAAGATGACGAAGACGAAATGGATTCTGAAGCTTTAGGCGAATTTTTGAAAGAGGATTTATAGCATGTTTGCATCGACCATTAGTAAAGAAGAGCTTCGGGATTTACCAACTGGACAATTTAAAGGCAATATCCACCTCATCGAGAAACCGGACCAGGTCCAACTAGCTTGCAACTGTTTGACCGATGAATCTGTTTTGGGTTTCGACACTGAAACCAAGCCCTCTTTTAAAAAAGGAAGTACCAATCGCGTTTCTTTGTTACAACTGTCATCATCCACTGATGCCTATTTATTTCGGCTCAATAAGATAGGGCTTCCCCCCTGCCTGGTCAAGCTACTTTCAAATCCGGATCAGCTTAAAGTAGGAATAGCTATACGAGATGATATCCGGCACTTAAAAGCTTTGCATCCAATCAAAGCAGAGGGTTTCTTGGAGCTTCAGGAATACGTTAGGCAATTCGGTATCGAGAACAGCGGACTCTCAAAACTGACAGGTATTATACTTAACTTCCGCGTTTCCAAGTCCCAGCAACTAACTAACTGGGAGAACGAAACCCTTACCATTCCTCAGCAATTATACGCCGCTACAGATGCCTGGGCTGCTTACGAAATTTATCGGGAATTAAACGAAAAGCGATCAAACATTAGCTCTCTCTGATATTGATTATTGAGAAACTAATGAATATTGCACTTTAGCACTTGAACTCTAATCTGTAAGGTCCTAATTTTGAGGTATAACCTTTCCTTTATTTATTTAAACACAATTCATGATAAAAATACAATTAAAGCCAGGAAAAGAACAGTCGTTGCTTCGTTTTCATCCCTGGGTGTTCTCGGGAGCCATAAAAAAGATTGAGGGAAAACCAGCCGAAGGGGAGTTAGTGGAAGTAGTATCAAACGAAGGGGATCTCCTGGGTATTGGACATTACCAGGTTGGTTCTATTTCTGTGAGAATGATATCGTTTACCAGAGAAACGATTGATTTTGGTTTCTGGAAAAATAAGCTTTATCAGGCTTATCTGGTACGCAAATGTCTTAATCTGGCTGAGAATCCTGAAAATAATGTTTATCGTCTGGTTCATGGTGAAGGCGACGGGCTTCCTGGCCTCATAATCGACATTTATAATGATACGGCTGTCATGCAGGCTCATTCTGTTGGTATGTACTTGCTTCGTGATCAGTTTGCAAGGGCTTTGCTGGATATTTATGGTAACCGTCTTATTGCTGTTTATGATAAAAGTGAAGGAACTGTTCCTTTTAAGGCAAATACAGGGGCCCAAAACGGATATTTATATGGTTTTAGTCAAACAGGCATTGTACTGGAGTATGGAAATCAATTCCGAGTTGATTGGGTAGATGGACAGAAAACAGGTTTCTTTATTGACCAGCGAGAGAATCGGCAGATGGTCAAACAATATGCTAAAGATCGAACTGTCTTGAATGTTTTTGGTTATACCGGGGGATTCTCTGTTTACGCGTTACGTGGCGGTGCTAAACTTGTCCATTCGGTAGATAGTTCCGAAAAAGCCATTGAACTTACCAACCAGAATGTAACAATGAATTTTCCTCATGCAAACCACGAAGCCTTTACTGTCGATGCATTTGAATACCTTAATAACATAGATAATAAATACGACCTGATTATTCTCGACCCTCCAGCTTTTGCCAAACATCAAGATGCATTACGCAATGCCCTGCAGGCTTATAAACGAATCAATACAAGAGCCTTTACCAAGATTAAAGCAGGTGGCATATTGTTTACCTTCTCATGCTCACAGGTCGTAAACAAAGACCAATTCCGCCAAGCAGTCTTTTCTGCAGCAGCCATTGCAAAACGCAATGTTCGCATTCTGCATCAGCTTACTCAACCAGCCGATCATCCTGTGAATATATTTCATCCCGAAGGAGAATATTTAAAGGGATTGGTGCTGTACGTTGAATAGAAACTACTGTACCTTACAGTTATTTCTTACACATCAGGCAATAATTCTTAACCCAGAATTTTGCAGGCTCGGCCATTTGGCTCATTTCGCCACTGCTCCTTTCCTGACGTCCATAGCCCGCACCTCCTT
>DATBXH010000180.1:0-2986 GCA_036514375.1 Bacteroidales bacterium
CCCCGGTACCGGTTGCCCAGTACGACGGTTTAGCAAACCGTTGGTTTCAGCCACTCACCCATCTCTCCAGGCTCCTTAGTAACCGAACTTATATTTGGGGTAATCCTGTTCGAACTTCCCCGTTCGTAAGCATTATAAACGTAGGCTCTAAAAAAGCTCGACAAAAGTATAAAAACGATTGTGATTAGCAAAATTTATATCGAAAATGTGACGATATTTTTTCGGAACGTAGTTCGTCAAACCTCAAATCATCTCATTCTCAACAGTGCTTAATTATTTCTTGTCTCCTTTGGACGTTCCGGGTTTTGCTATTGAATCGCGCATCGCAGTGTCTGCTTCAATGTTTTTTACCCGGTAATAATCCATAATTCCAAGGTTTCCGTTACGGAAAGCATCGGCCATAGCTTTGGGAACTTCGGCCTCGGCTTCAATAACTTTGGCTCGAGAACGTTGGGCTTCGGCCTTCATTTCCTGTTCTAAGGCAACAGCCATGGCACGGCGCTCTTCTGCTTTGGCCTGAGCAATGTTTTTATCAGCATTGGCTTGGTCCATTTGCAGGTTAGCCCCAATATTTTTTCCTACCTCTATATCGGCTATATCAATAGAAAGGATCTCAAAGGCTGTTCCTGAATCCAAGCCTTTTTCAAGTACTTTCTTGGAGATAAAGTCCGGATGTTCCAATACTTCCTTGTGCGATTCCACGGAGCCGATAGCGGCTACAATACCTTCACCAACACGGGCAAGAACTGTCTCTTCACCAGCACCACCAACCAATTGTTTAATGTTGGTGCGAACTGTTACACGGGCTTTGGCAAGCAGCTGGATACCGTTTTTGGCCACAGCTGCTACCGGAGGAGTGTTAATTACCTTTGGATTAACCGACATCTGCACTGCATCAAACACATCACGACCAGCTAGGTCGATGGCTGTGGCGGCCTTAAAATCGAGGGGGATATTGGCCTTCTCAGCCGAAATAAGTGCATTTACTACCCGTTGAACGTGTCCGCCGGCAAGATAGTGTGCTTCCAATTGATCCGGGCTAAGGTTAAGACCGGCCTTTTTTCCATTGATCATGGCATTCATGATAACCGAAGGAGGTACCTTCCTGAATCGCATGAACATTAGTTGAAACAGTGAGATACGAGCATTGGTTAAAATTCCCTGAAACCAAAGGCCAATTGGCACCAGGTAAAGGAAGAACGCCAATACAATGATGACCAGAATAAAAATGATAAAAATGAAGCCAATATTAATGCCTTCCATAGTACTTTATTTTAAGGGTTTTACTAATATGTTCGATTCGTATACTTTAATCACTTCAACCTCTGAATTTTCTTCGATGTAAATACCTGTCGATTTGGCTTCCACGATCACATCGTTCACTTTTACCTTACCCATGGGCGCAACTTTGGAAACCGTAATACCCACATCTCCCACCTTGATTTTGTGTTCTTCGATGGTATTTACTTTTCCTTCAATTTCACTGTGAAGTGCAATTTTTTTCCAGGTCTTTGACCGCAAAGAAAAGAATACTGCGATAACAAAAAGAATAATCGATACCAGTAATGTATAATTGCCAACAGTTGTGCCGTATGTTTTATAGGCAAGGAATATTCCTGTGGCTGTCAATATAAATCCTGTAATCCCGGCAACGACACTACCAACGAAAATAAAAAATTCAGCAACCAGTAAGGCAATGCCCACCAATATCAATAGCGCAATGGCAATAGTTAGCATATGGAAAAGATTAGTCGATTGTGGCTAATAAACCCTTATCGATGAGTTTAGATTTCATTGGTAACAAATGATCCTGGGGGCCCTTCTTTACATCACATTTCCCTTTATAATGAACAATATAAGCACATTGTTCGGCCTGGACCATATCGTGTTCACAAACATCCATAAGCGTTTCAATTACATAATCGAACGTATGGACATCATCATTGTGAAGGATCAGGAAACTATTATTTCTTCCGTTTCTTACTTCCTTTTCCATATCATACTCTTCCGGAAGTGTCTTCTTCGATCTCACTGCTATAAAGTTTATGAAATTTTAAGTCCGCAATGCTAACAATTCTTCTACATTGCTATTTATCAAACAAAAATAAATAATCCTGTAAAATAACAATGAGAATTCGGAAGTATTTTGCTAGTTATCCTTCTCCAATTCTTTGGCTCTGTTGATTGGAATGCTTTTTCCGTTATAAAAAGATACAATATAAGCGTCTTTAAATCCATACTCATGAATTTTGATCAGCGCTTTTTCAGCATCGCTCATTTTGCTGAACAATCCGGCATAGAATTTAGTAACGACACTGTTTGGGATTGATTCTGCACTAATGGGGACAATTCCTTTAAACCGGTTAGGTTCGATAGTTTTTGAAAATGCACCCATTTGAATCCGATACAGCAACCCTTCGGGAAGAGGTTGGTTAAGTGGTATATCCGAAGCTGATTTATAAGGAGGCCTGCTTACTATTTTAAATTCATAAATTACAGGCTTAGCCACAGGTTTAACATCCCTGGTTGGCTTACTCTTTTCCCCCAGCTTTTTGGCAGCCTTTGTTTTCGTTGTTTGTTCTTCTTTATTTGAAAAGGCATTTTTAACCATTTCGTCGGTTAACTTTGGAGAATTGTAATTTGTCTGGTTTTTCCCGGCATAGGCCACCTCGTAAGCACGAGCTTTTCCATAAAGCTCATCTGCTTTTTGCTGGGCTGCTTTTGATCGTTGCTCAAGCAGGTAAATATCCCGTTTATATTTGGCTTTATCGGCTTCGTTTTTCGAAGATTGTAAATTTTGTCGTATATCTTCTACGACACGACTTAGTGAATCACTTTGAAGTTGATATTGTAATGCGCTATTTAATAATTCATTGTATTCTTTTTGTTCAGCCAGCTCCGAGGGATATGGTTCGGTAACATATTCCTTATTTTCATTTTCTGCAAGGTCGGAAGTTTGTTTCACACCGGAAACAGGTTTAGGCAG
>DATBXH010000181.1:0-4491 GCA_036514375.1 Bacteroidales bacterium
CAGCCAATTATTACGTGCAAAAATTGTATTCTAATAACAAAGGAACTCAGGTATTGAATATGCTTTGCCAGGATAAATCTATCTCAGGACAGGACGGACTTTACGCTTCGGCTGTTTTTGATAAAAATACGGGCGATGTCATTTTGAAAATTGCGAATACCTCCGATAAGGTACAAACAAAAGATATCTCGTTGGAAACCTCCAAAAAGGTAGGTTCCAAAGGAACATTAACATTGCTTAAGGGCGAAAATCTGAAAAGCATGAATACACTCGATAATCCCAAACTGGTAAGTCCGGTTGATCAATCCATTGATATCAAAGGAAAAAAAATCTCGTTAAAGCTGGATCCTTATTCCTTCAACGTAGTAAGAATAAAACTTCTATAAATCAATGCCATGAAATACATACATTTCCTCCTTTTCCAGGTATTAATTTTTGCCAGTTTTCCTGCAAATTCTCAAAAGCCTATCGTGCACGATCCTGTGATGATAAAACAAGACAGCACCTATTTTCTCTTTTGCACAGGTTGGGGAATATCCATGTTTTCCTCCCGAGATATGATTAACTGGAAGAAGGAAAAGCCCGTATTTCAATCGCCGCCCGAATGGGCTGTAAAAGAAATACCGAGCTACAAAGGACATACATGGGCTCCGGATATTTCATACTATAATGGCAATTACTATCTGTTTTATTCGGTGTCAGCTTTTGGCAAAAACACATCCTGCATTGGGTTGACTACGAATAAAACATTGCATCCTAATGATTCCAATTATCATTGGGTGGATCATGGTAAAATTATCCAATCGATACCTGGAGTTACCAATTGGAATGCCATAGATCCCAATCTGGCAACGGACGATTCAGGAACTCCATACCTGGTATTTGGTTCTTTCTGGGATGGAATTAAACTGGTAAAACTAAGTCAGGACAGGTTAAGTACGGCAGAAGATGTTGCAGGCATTCCTACTATCGCCAGCCGTAAAAAGGAAAGTTCAAAAGACAATCCACCTGCTATTGATGGAAACCCTACAGAAGCCGGAGGAAATTCCATCGAAGCTCCATTTATTTTTAAAAAAGGAAGTTTCTATTATTTATTTGCCTCTATTGATTACTGTTGCAAAGGGGTTAACAGTAACTACAAAACCATTGTCGGAAGATCAACTACCATAAAAGGGCCCTACCTCGACAAAGAAGGGAATGCTATGGCTAAAGGTGGAGGCACCATCATTTTGACGGGTAATAAAAATTGGCCCGGCGTTGGTCATTGCGGTGTTTACACATTCAACAGTAAAGATTATATCATTTTTCATGCATACGACGCCAATGACGGCGGTAAACCCAAACTGCTGATCCGCGAATTGAAATGGAGCACAGAGGGATGGCCGGAGGCAGAGCTGGATAATTGAGGAAGGCACAATTTATGAAAACAACTAAACTGATGACTTATGAAAACAATTAAACTGATGATTTATGAAAACAACTAAACTAATGTCTATGAAAACAACTAAACTAATGAGTTGTGCTTTTTGCGCAGCTGTTTTGGCAGCATTTGTCTTAGTTGGGTGCTCGAAGTTGGATCTTTATTCAATTAATGCGCCCTCTGACTTGCAGCATAAGATCGACTCAATTGCAGCTGCGAAACCAAAAACAGGTGACACTACTTACATCACCATCGCTACAGCGATAGCCGGAGCTGAAGATAACAGTTCCGCCTGGTGGACTGCGTTCACTGATTACTTCGCCATTCCTACAAACAAGCTGTTGCATTTGGAATTTATCAACCACACTTCCGGAGTTAATAACTGGAACAACTGGAATCTTGTCGTAGCCAATGCAAAGCGTGATGCCGCCAACTATAGCGAATACTTTGTTCTTCGTTCTGATGCTTACGGCTGGGGTGGCACAATGGCAAATGTTAATCCTAAGTATGCTTTCGATATAAAAATGATCACCCAAAACTATCCCGACATCAATGGAAATGGAGATATTTGGGACGACTTCCGTACCACCATGCAAGGTGCTCGTGTTTCCCTTGATATAGATCACTCTGCTACCGGCAATGTATTTGTAACAGCCACTGCCGTTGGAACAAATGGTACAACACTGGTAGAAAAATATCAACAACCGGTTTCTGCCACTGATACTATCATAACTTTCTTAGTTTGCGATGGCAGCTATTTCCAGATGAAAAAAGCATACCTTATACCTTCTAAAGTCACGGTTGTACCTGACGTTAATCCGGTTTCAATCGCTATTTCAGGATCTCCTGCTTCTGTTGAATTAGGCAACAAAAACTTCTGGGGTAATGCAACAGCTACGGTTACTTTCGCTGACGGATCTTCCGCGCAAGTTGATTCGTCAGATTTATCATTCACCGTTATTCCTGACATGACCACACTCGGAACCAAGACCGTTGTTGTATCTTATAGCAAAACTAAGCAAGGCGCATACGGCAAAGCAGTATCAAATATATACACGCTGGAAGTAACTAACCCTGTTTCAAGCTTAGCAGTTACTACGTTGCCAACCATAACCACATACTATTACTACAACAGCGACTCGATCATATTCAACACTGCAGGTATTGTCGTAACAGCTACATATTCCGACGGTACAAAAGCTATCTTACCAAACTCAACGCTTAAGTTTAGCAAGATTCCAGCTGCCTCAGGTTCTCAGGTCGCTGTCATTTCTTATATTGGTACAACAAAAACAGTAACTACCACTTGCCCGTTAACTCTTGTACAGGGTGTAAGTCAGGTAGGCGCTACTAACTTCTCTTCCGGTTGGTGGACGGTATTCTCTGCTGACTATACAGTCGCATCAGGTTCAAGTAAAACATTTACCATGTACTGCTACTCCGACAATCTTGCAAACTGGCATAGTCCTTGTACAATTCTTCGCAAAGCTTCTGCTCTACCTGCATCCAATGAATATGGTGTAGTTCGCATGGACAACTACGGATGGGGCACAGGCTATGGCACAGCCACCCTCACATCCGACTGGAATTGGAGTACATTCATGGCAAACCAAAGTGGCTCTAAGGTAGTCATCACAGTTACAAACAATGGTAACAATACGGCTGATGTACTTTACAATGTTACTTACGCCAACGGCGAAACGCATTTCCAAAAGTATGCGGGTATAACCATAGACAGTTCTGATTTGAGTTGCGCACTCGTAACAGAGGAGTCTTATCTCGTAATTATTAATTAATCACTAAGATAAAAATATTTAAACTATGAAATATTCATATTTAATTCTGTTGGGATTGCTGTCGCTCGCAACGGCAACATACGCAGAAGGCAACAGCAATACCGACAAGATGTCAATGACTCAACCAGGCAACATAACTGTAAAAGGTAAAATCGTTGACGAAAAAGGAGAACCGCTTCCAGGGGCATCCATATTACAAAAAGGTACGTCCAATGGTACCATTACCGACATTAATGGTAACTTCTCTCTTTCTGTTTCTTCAGGTGATACGCTGATAGTATCTTTTGTAGGATACAAAAATATGGAAATACCCGTTGGAGGACAAACTGAACTCGGCAGCATAACATTGGTTTCGGGTTCAAAAGAACTCGATCAGGTGGTAGTAATAGGTTACGGTACACAACGCAAGGTTGACCTCACAGGTGCAGTTGCCATTGTCAACACTGAAGAGATGAAGAAAGTATCAAACTCAAACCTCTCAACCATGCTCGAAGGAAAAGTAGCCGGTGTTCAAATTACAACCGACGGACAACCTGGAGCCGACCCTATCGTACGTATTCGTGGTATCGGTTCGTTCAATAACACCGATCCTCTCTACATTATCGATGGTGTACCAATGGCAAACACAATACGCGACTTCTCACCAAACGATATCGAAACCATTCAGATACTTAAGGATGCTTCTGCTGCCGCAATCTACGGTTCGCGAGCTGGCAACGGCGTGGTTATCATCACCACAAAGCAAGGTAAAAAGAACCAGGCCATGAAGATAGAATATAGCGGCTACTATGGTTTCGACCAGGTACAGAAGGGAGTGTACGATATTATGGATGCTAAACAATATGGCCAATACGTCACCATGGCATACAAAAATAGTGGCATGGCTGTTCCTGCCGGATACGATCCTACAAGCACAAAGTATTTGTATAACGCCGACGGTACAGCAAAAGTGAACACAAATTGGTTCAACGAGGCGTACAAAACAGGAATTCGTCAGAATCACAACATCAACATGTCAGGAGGTGGTGAAAAAAATACGTACAACATCGGTCTCGACTACTATAGCCAGAAAGGAACCATGGTAGGTGCCGGTCCTAACTTCGACCGTTTCACTGCCCGTATCAATAATACGATGGATGTTAAGTTTATCAAATTCAAAACTAACATTGTGTATAGCCACAGTCTTCAGGATAATATGGCTCTCAGTAACGCTAACGAGTATGTACAGGGTCTATATGGTGCACAATATCCTGTAATGGCTTCGGTTCTACTTTT
>DATBXH010000182.1:0-4195 GCA_036514375.1 Bacteroidales bacterium
GCCTTTACCAGGTACTGTCTAAAGCCAAACCCGCAACAGTGTCTACGTTCAGGATAGTCAATCACCTTGCCGCCCCATTCTTCAACCATGCCAACCAGCACATAGGGATACTCGGCACCCCCTACACCTTTTTCAGGAAACATCTTGGCATAATGACAACCAACATGTTCAACTACTCGTAAAGGCTCACCGGTATATTGATTGATCAGGCGGTATTTAGTTTTCTGGGCAATTTCTTTGCGGAATTTATACATAATATCGCTGGCATGTGCCAGATTCTTTGGCTTTTCAAAAATGCGACCTGTGGCTTTTTTCAGGTTTTTACGGATCGTTTTTTCTAAATCAGGGAAATGATGCCACGTATCCAGAATTTCAGTATAAAGTCCGAATGATGTTATACACGAAGGGATCATGTTTTCATACCCAGCTTCAGTCATCAGGGCAAATTGCCGGGCCACTACAGTCATCGTAGTTTCAAGAGGCACAATATCACCATGGTATCCAATACCTGTACAGGTGGTATGAGCAGGATTTTCATACACGTCTTTTCCAAGATCTTTTTTCAATATATTGAGGAACACAGTCTCCGAACCTGGAAAAAAATTCTGGCGGACACAGCTCCTTACATAGAAATATTTATCGCTGGCAATTTCTTTTTGATAATTTTCCCAGACTAATTTCTTACCATCATTGTTCATCTGTCTGATCCTGTTTGGAGTTATAAGTGTATATGTGTTTGATATAATCGTTCATTAGCTCATCGGTAAGTTCAATCTTCATTTCCTCCGATTTTGCTTTTGAGAACTTTTCTATATCCTCAAATCGTTTGGTTCCTCCGGTAACATCAAAAATTCGCTTTATTTCATCAAGTGCTTCCTCCGGTATCTTTCGAAGTATGCCTGGGCCATTACCTTTGTAATTGGCACCTAGGCGTTGCATTACTCCACCCCAGTCCTTCTGACGCCAATCCCAAACAGGGCCTTGCTCAGGATATAAATCTGTACCAATTCCCTCAAGATAGAGGCAATAACCATGGTTCAGGATCCAACCTCCTACAACCCTTTTCATAAAGAGTTGCTGGCGTCCTTTTTCTGATTCTGTAAAAAAACCTTTGTTCATGGATAGACTGCGCAATGCCATAATAATTAATCCTGGCACATTACCTCTCGGGCAACGGGTTTTACACGACATACATTCTCCACAAAACCAGATAGTATCACTTTTTAAGAGTTTTTCAAGTTCCATCTCATTTTCAGCCTGCACCTGGTTCATTAATTCACGAGGGTCATAATCGTAAAACTCAGCAGCAGGGCATATTGCAGAGCATGTGCCGCAATTAATGCATGAAGTTAGTCCTTCAAGGTATCGAACGTCTTTTTTTAATTCGTTGTACAGAGATAATTTCGAGGTTTTTGACATTGCTGTAATTTTAAAATACATAATGTTCACCAATAAAATGAACATTTTACAAACTTATGACCTTCATATAAATAAGTAAAGAGTATAAAATCGTAATTTGCATTAGGTTTAATGCTTATTACTTTTGTGAGTATTATTACTTATCTAACATAAAATGCTTTCAAAGAAAACGAGATATGCCATGGTGGCTTTGGTTTACCTGGCAAAGGTAGAGGAACAAAAACCTATTATGAGTACAATAATTGCCAAAAGTGAAAGAATCCCGCAACGGTTTTTAGAAAATATATTGCTCGATCTCAAAAAGTTAGGAATCTTGGGCAGTAAACTTGGCAAATCGGGCGGATATTTCCTGATTAAGAGATCTGAGGATGTCAAATTATCAGATATCGTCCGTCATTTCGAAGGGGCTATTGCCATGCTTTGCTGCGTTTCGGAAAAACAATATCAGCCTTGCGAATTCTGTAAGGATGAAGCAACCTGCAAGATCAGAAATGTTTTTAAAGAGATTAGAGATACAACTTTTGGAATTTTAGATAAGACGACATTGAGGGATTTGATTTAAAGTATTAAATTAGGAAATTGATTCTATTTCAACAGTATTCCCGGTATCCCGGAAGTTCGTTCAACAATTTTTCTTCTTCGTTTCTTATCCTGAGATGTAGCCATGGAATAAATAAAATACATGGGATGAAAGCCCAGTATGAACCTAGCGCAGGAGGAGTAAACAAAGTCATTAACAACATGCCTGTATACATAGGATGTCGTATTACAGCATAAGGTCCAGTTGATATAACTCTCTGTTCATCTTCCAGTTTTATTACGGCTGATGCATAACTGTTCTCATTAAAAACGATAATAATAAAAATATATCCCAGACAAACGATTATGTTAGCAGTAATAACCAGCCAGACGGGAACAACTGACCAGGTAAAACGAAAGTCCAAACCTGGTATCAGATACATAACTAAAAACAGCTTTAGGAAAGCGGGGATTTTCCGAACTGTTTCCTGTTCTTTATACTCTGACCTTCGTGACAGTAATTCAGGACTTTTCTTAGAAAAATAAACGACCATGAAGATGGTTATAATTGAAAAAATTGACAGATATATCCACGCTTGCCAAAATCTCAGTGTGCAGGCAGATAAGAAAAAAATCAAACTTAATGCAATGATTACTATAAAAGGCATCATGTATGCTTTTGACTTTGAGATTTCCTTGCTATCCATCAATTTATCCTCCTGAAATTTATGTTTATATTATAAAAATTAGCATTGGTACGGTTTTGCTTCATCTCTTTTACAATGTGGGCTTAGCCTGCTATGATATACACGACTGAAGTACAACTTCAGCCGAACTGGGGAATTGGGAAAAAAGCAGCAAAAGCTACTAAAATAGCTGGTCAAAGTGAAAACTTTGACCAACGGTAGGGATTACAAACTTTGGCGAACAGGGGGCTTGAAATGTTATGAAAGTAACCGTACTATTTAGAGAGAATTACTTGATATTTTGAAATATAAATCATCTATTATTCCACCAACTGAACAGATTGTATCAAAAACTCTGGCTTTATCATCAATGTATTCTTTCAAAGTCATAGTTCGAGAAGAAATTGTATAGACAGTTTGCCTCATTGCTTCTTCTGAAAGATGAATTAAATTGTTTCGAACAGTTATAATAGGTTTATCGAAGTCCGTGGGGAAGATTGCTTGATCAATTATGTTTTCGTCATCTCTAGCTATTTTTAGAGCCGTTCCCAAGCCTTCAACTTTCTTCTGCCCAGGAATATTGATTTGATCAGAGCTCCAATAATCAAGTAAATCGTCTGCAGAAGATATTTGAAGAATCCAATTTCCATTCCACAACGCTCTTTTTATTTTAACCTCTTTAAAGGATAAATCTGAAGAATCATTTAAATAATCAGAATAATTTAAAGGCATTGCTTGAGGAAACGTGACTTTGAATCCTCCAGAATCTTTATGAATATGCATTTTTAATTTAGTATAACTATCTTGTGCAGGAGTGTTAGGTACATATGAATATCCTTTCTTTATTAGTGAATCACGTAATGCACTTTCCAAAGAAATTGATAATAATGAAAGACAAGCACCATGCCTACTACAATCAAATGCAGCAATTGCCTGCTGAACATTATTTAAAACGTAATTAGGAACGACCTCAGTTTTGCTTAAGTTTCTCCCTCGAATTCGCAATCTTAAAATATCTTCATCTTCTTCATGTTTTAATTTCCAGGACCATTCCCAAACTTTATTTCTAGTGTAGCTTAATACGCTTTCGTCTTCAAATCTAATTTCAACTAACGGTAAAAAAGTTTCCCAAGTAACTCCAGCAACTGGAGATGCGATTAATTCTTCATAAAGTTCTTCTACCCATTTAATAAATAAAGTTTGACCTTCTTTCTCACTAGTAATTCCTATTTTAGTTCTGATAATACCAAGTTGACGATCAACAGGTTCTGTAGAGGAATAAATAATTGGATTTAATGTTCCAACAGTGATTCGTTGGGCGGCTTGAACCAATAAAGGCTTGTTATTTAAATATAATTCAACTATTCTTTCAAAGCAAGTAAACAAAGTTGCTTTTTTTATTTTAGGAAACGAGTTCATAATTTGATACCCTCCTTTCCTAATTGCATAAGCTTTTGGCCTAATGCTGCTTCAAGACTAGCTAGTTCTTTGTGAACTTTATTAATCTTATCAGTTATTTTTATAAATTCATTATAAATATTTTGTTGTTTTTCAAGACTTGGAATTGGAAC
>DATBXH010000183.1:0-21230 GCA_036514375.1 Bacteroidales bacterium
TTTGTTATGTGGCTACATGTGGACAGCCATGATTATTTAAAAGCCTCAGCAGGTGTAGCCGTTTGTGATTCTCCAACCGGAAAGTTCAAATATTTAGCGACAATCCGCCCCAATGGCCAGATGAGCCGGGATATGACCATTTTTAAAGATGATGATGGAAGGGCCTATCATATCTGCTCTTCCGAAAACAATGCCACTTTATACATCAGTTTGCTAACCGATGATTATTTGCAGGTTTCAGGCCAGTATACGCGCAATTTTGTGAACCAGTTCAGGGAAGGCCCTGCTGTATTTAAACACAATGGCAAATACTACATACTGTCTTCTGCCTGCACCGGCTGGGACCCGAACCAGGCTAAATACGCCATTGCCGATTCTATGCTGGGTGAATGGAAAGTAATTGGGAACCCTTGTTCCGGGAAAGATGCAAATATAACCTTCTATGGTCAGAGCACCTATGTATTGCCTATATCCGATAAAAAGGACACTTATATTGCCATGTTCGACAAATGGAATAAGAAAGATTTGATTAATTCCCGATACATCTGGTTACCAGTTATTTTCAAGGGAGATTCAATAGATATTGCATGGCAGGATAAATGGGAAGTTGATAAGACTTTTTAAAAAGTAGGCCAGTTAATTTGACCAATAACTATAGATGGTAAATCGCAAATCGATCAAAATGAATAAAGAATTAAAATATTGGCATAAAGTATTTGTACTTGCTTTAGTATTAGCAGGACTTTTCATCAATACTTTCGGAAAAGACAGTATCGTTAATAGCAGCCGAAGTAAAATAAATATAAACCGTGAGTGGAAGTTTCAATTGGGAGACTTCCCAGGGGCGGAAAAAACAGACTATTCAGATAATGGGTGGCAGAACGTTGGGTTACCGCATTCGTTTAGTATCCCTTATTTTCTTTCGCCGGAATTTTATACAGGTTTTGGTTGGTACCGAAAACACTTAAATATTGAGGACTATTTAGGGACAAAGCGTTATTCGCTTGAGTTCGAAGGCGTGTTCCGGGTTACCGAAGTATACGTAAATGGAACATTGACAGGAACTCACAGAGGCGGGTACAATGGTTTTTCCATTGATATTACCAAAGCGCTTCATAAAGGAGATAATATAATTGCCGTAAGGGTCAGTAATATTTGGGATGCACAGTTAGCCCCCCGGGCAGGCGAGCATGTGTTCAGCGGTGGTATCTATCGCGATGTGTGGCTGGTGGAAACAGCGCCTGTGCATGTAGCCTGGTATGGCACATTTGTTACTACTCCCGGACTTTCTGAGGCATCAGGTAAGGTAAATATGAAAACTGAAGTCGTAAACGAAGGCGATAAACCGTCCGAAGGAGAGGTGAAGACCGTGATCGTTGACCCCGACAGAAAAGAGGTGGCAGCGATGGAAACCCGGTTTAAGGTTGAGAGCGGAAAGACAGTGGAGGTTGACCAAACTAGTTCCAACATCCCAAATCCCAAGCTTTGGTCGCCAGCAACTCCTTTTTTGTATAAAGCAATGACGAAAATTATTATAAAGGATAAAGTTGTTGATACTTACGAAACCACCTTTGGGATGCGCTGGGTTGAATGGACAGCTGATAAAGGTTTTTTTCTGAATGGCAAGCATTTTTATTTTAAAGGCGTAAATGTACACCAGGACCATGCAGGCTGGGGTGATGCTGTTACCAATGCAGGATTTTACAGGGATGTAAAGCTGATGAAAGATGCCGGTTTCGATTTTATCCGTGGTTCGCATTACCCGCACGACCCTGCATTTTCAGATGCCTGCGATTCTGTAGGAATGCTCTTTTGGTCGGAAAACTGTTTTTGGGGGATCGGAGGCTTTAAACCCGAAGGAGACTGGTCGTGCAGTGCCTATCCGACAAAGAAGAAAGATGAGAAACCTTTCGAAGAAAGTGTGAAACAAAGCCTCACCGAAATGATACGGATTCACAGGAATCATCCATCCATTGTAGTTTGGTCGATGTCGAACGAACCATTCTTTACTGAAGCTGAACAGATGCCTAAGGTGAGGAAATTTCTCAAAGAACTTGTTTTGCTCTCTCATGAATTGGATCCGACCAGAGTTGCAGCAATTGGCGGATGCCAACGCGGAGAAATCGATAAACTTGGTGATGTGGCCGGGTATAACGGGGATGGAGCTAAGCTTTACCTCAACCCAGGTATCCCCAATGTGGTTACCGAATACGGTTCAATAGTAGCTGACAGACCGGGCGAATACATACAGGGATACGGCGAATTGCAACATGAGCAATTTACATGGCGCAGTGGTCAAGTTATCTGGTGTGGTTTCGATCATGGCAGTATTGCCGGCCATTTTGGATGTATGGGAGTGGTAGATTATTTCAGGATTCCTAAAAAACAATGGTTTTGGTACCGAAACGAATATAACCATATACCTCCGCCGAAGTGGCCGGAAGAAGGTATCCCGGCTGCTTTACACCTAACAGCAAGCAAAACAACTATTGAAACAAACAACGGTACTGATGATGTTCAATTGGTTATAACCATCGTAGATAAAAATGGCGCACCGATCAGTAATTCACTGGATGTAAAACTCGAAATAGTTTCCGGTCCTGGGGAATTCCCGACAGGTTCGTCAATATTATTCCAAAATGGTTCCGATATAGTTATCAGGGATGGAAAGGCTGCCATTGAGTTTCGCTCCTATTATGCAGGAAAAACAGTAATACGTGCCTCTTCACCCGGGCTCGAACCAGCAGAAGTAACCATTGTAACCAAAGGTTCACCGGCATATAAAGCTACTACACCCCAGATAATTGAACGCCCTTATGTTCGATACAGGACGGAAGCCAAAAACGAAAATGATGGAACTGTTAATTTACTTGCAGATCGCCCTACCAAAGTGAGCAGCATAAGCGGTGAACATTCGTCAAGGATGGCAAACGATCAGGAACCCTCAACCTATTGGCAGGCCGATGAAAAGGATACTGAAAATGCCTGGTGGCAGGTAGATATGGAAAATATTTATAATCTCTCACAAATTAAACTGACATTCAAAGAAGAAACTAACGCAAAATATACCGTAGCAATTTCAATGGATGGCACAAACTGGACGAAAATAGTTGATCGGACAAACACTACCACCACTGGAAAAAGCTATACAGAGACACCAACTCAGGGCAATCGAGGACGGTTTCTGAGGGTTAGTTTTGTTGGCTGTGGTCAGGTACCGAATATTGCCGATATCGAAGCCTTTGGAAAACATGTGGATTAAGTCAGTGATAAATACAGATAAATTTTAAACTATCTAAAAATGAGAATTGAAAGATTTCTATTTACTGCAATATGTTACCTGGTTTTGGTATCAGGAATTAATATGCATGCCCAGAAGCTCTCCAATCCTTTGTTTAATGGATTTAATGCTGCTGATCCCACCATAGTCAAGTACGAAGGTAACTATTATATTTATGCAACCATCGATCCTTGGGGAAGCAACGAACTTGCAGTTTTTGTTACAAAGGATTTTGTCAATTGAGAACAGAAGCATATAAACTGGCCTACCAAACAGGCATGTACCAGCCCTACTTCAAAACCCAATATGGTTTGGGCTCCTTCTGTTGTGCGGGCAAAGGATGGGAAATTTTATATGTATGTATCTGTGGGCAGTGAAGTTTGGGCGGGTGTTAGCAGTCATCCTTTAGGCCCTTGGAAAAACATTAAAGAAGATAATACACCACTTATCAAAAGCGATTATTACCCTGGTTTTCATATGATTGATGCCGAATGCTTTATAGATAGTGACAACCAGGTATACCTGTATTGGGGTTCAGGTTTAAATTGGGTCAACGGGCATTGCTTTGTTGTGAAGTTGAAACCCGACATGGTTACTTTCGATAGCGAACCCAAAGATGTAACTCCCCCAAACTATTTTGAAGCTCCATACATGCTTAAGCGTAAAGGTGTTTACTATCTTATGTACTCTGAAGGCAAATGTACCGATGCAACCTACAAGGTTCGCTATTCCATAAGTAAAACACCTTATGGGCCCTGGACAGAGGGTGTTAACAGCCCAATTCTAAGCACCTCAAAAGACAGTACAACTTTTGGCCCTGGCCACCACACCGTGTTTAACGTGAATAGGCAGGACTACATATTGTACCACAGGATTAGTCCAAGAAATGACGGGACATTAGTAAGGCAGTTATGTATTGACAGCTTGAATTTTGATCATAAAGGAAACATCGAAAAAGTAGTTCCACAAGGAATCTATTTCAATAAATAAACATATCGTATTGTGAAATAGAGAAAACGACATAATAAACAATAATAATTTTTTCACTCATTATTAATTAACAACTAATATTTTAATTACATGAAAACAATTACTAATTTAAATTTGATCCAAAAAAGAGGCATAAAAATGCTTTCCATCTTTATTGGGTTGTGTTTATCGGTTGCAGTCCATGCAACAGTAAAAACCTATGCTAAGCTTTCGACCTTGGATCCTAGCAAGTTCTCATATACCCTTCAGGCTAGGGACAATGGGACATCGACATGGTATACAGTACCCTTGTATAACACTGTTGTCACTAATACTAGTGGGGGAGAAGTTTACACTAATGTGGGTAATTTTGATTGTAATGGTTCCACTAATATCCAAATAACCTTTTCTACTACTGTTACCAGTGCTGCCATTTACCCTGCATCTCTTGGCATTACACCGACTATTAGTGGCAACACAATTACATTTACCATTCCCGGTCCTAAAAAGTTTTATGTTGACATAAATGGCGACCATTACAATAACTGTATACATGTTATTGCCGATTCAATTGAAACGGATGCTCCTTCGCAAGGCGATGCCAATGTAATATATGTTCCGACAGGTACCTTTGTCGATAGCACAATTACTATTGCTAGCGGGAAGACACTCTATATACAGGGAGGGGCAGCTGTAAGAAGTGTTAATATGTCATCAAACTCCAAATTAAGGGGTAGAGGGTTTATTTACCGGTCATCGTATGATGCAATATATGCCAGCTGGGTCAGTAATATTAGTATTGAAGGCATTATCGACTTGAACCACGGCTGGGGCAATGGTGGAGGTTGCGGAATCAGATGCGGGAGTAGCACAAATGTTACAATTAAGAATACAGCCTCCTTTAGTTCCAGGAAATGGGGAGATGGATATGATATTTTTTGTTCTGACACAGTTAATATTAACGATGTTTTTATACGCACAAACGATGATGCTATTTGCTTTTATGGTGGTGGTGCGAGTAGTTTTTCTGGGAGCTGTAAACATATAAATGTATCAAACTCAATACTTTTACCTGATTTGGCACACTCATTTAATATCGGTGTTTACGGCGATCAAAATAGTAATACTGAGATACGCGATATAAATGTAACTAACATTGATATAATCAATTGGGACCGAAACGCTGAGGCTCCTATGAATTTCATGGTGAGTGACTTGGTTCGTGCTGCTAACATTAAATTCCAAGATGTCAGGGTTAAAGATTGTGCTAACCTTAGTGCCCCCCCAATAACTGCAATGAGTATAATTACATATTCTTATAACCCTGGACGTGCAATAGATAGTATTTATTTTTTGAATGTTTCCTATACGGGAAATTCAATTCCTGCCTCGTCTATTAATGGATATGATGCCAACCGATTGGTTTCAAATGTGTTCTTCAATAATTTAAAAATTAACGGGAATATCATCTCTGGCCCTTCTGCTGCTAATATGACCATTGGCACGTATACCAATAAAATTAAGTTTTCAAGCTTAATCGCCGGAGAGAACTACTTTTTAACAGCAAAACATAGCGGTAAATGCGCCAATGTAAGCGGGGGATCAACAACAGCAGGGGCACAGGTTGTACAAAATACTTATACCAGCAGCGCCTATCAGAAGTGGACACTTGAAGATGCAGCGAACGGATATTTTAAATTTAAAAATGTAAACAGCGGGCTATATATGGATATTACCGGTGGTTCGACCTCGAATGGGGCTACTGTTGAACAATGGACATCAAACACAGGCGAAAACCAACAGTTTCAGCTACTTCCGCAGGATAGCGGCTACTTCACTATCATAGCCCGCCATAGCGGTAAGTGCCTTGATGTGAATGGAAATTCAACCAGCGAGGGTGCAACTATCATACAATGGCCATATACTGGAAGCAACAACCAACTTTGGTTATTACAACCTGCTTTAGACAGTGCTACTTTTGAAGTCACATCAAAAAAGAGTGGTTTATGTCTTAACCCCAAAGGAGGCTCAACCACGGCAGGCGCCACAATTGTTCAAAATACCTATACTGGAGCTTCCTATCAAAAATGGGCAGTTAAAAACGCCGGAAGCGGTTTTTACAAACTTAAAAATGTAAATAGCGGGATGTATATGGATATTTATGGAGGTTTCACGACAGATGGCGATAGTGCGATACAATGGACCTCAACCACAGGTAAAAATCAACAGTTTTATTTGGTATCGCAGGGAAGCGGCTATTATAACATTATATGCCGTAAAAGCAATAAGTGTCTTGATGTTAATGGAGGTTCAACAAGCGAAGGAGCAACAATTATACAATGGCCAGGTAATGGAGGCTCCAACCAAAGTTGGTTGTTCTCATTATTAAGTACAAGTAGTTCGGCCAAAATAACAACTGATATTAAGGAAGGAACCTCCGAAGACCTTAAGGTTTATCCCAATCCTGTTACCGATATGCTTACCATAAGTTTAACAGGTTCGGATTTGAGCAGCGCCAAAGTAGAAATATATAACATCCAGGGTTCGTTGGTTGATACCCAAAATGTTTTTGGCAACGTAGGTTCAATTGATATGAGTAGGTTGTCGCCAGATATTTATTTTGTAAAAATATGTGACGGACAAAGAAGCACATTGAAAAAAATAGTTAAGCAATAACTTTTTCTTGCATATGAAAGTAAAGGGGTTGAAGGTAGCCACATCTTCCTTACTGCATGATGATCAATTGAAACTTGCATGTAAGATAGATTCGATGCTAGGAGAAAATGTGTGTGAAAGCACTCTTTAATGGACTAGGTGATTACTTTTTAAACTGTTGCATATTCTAATTAGTGTTTGAAATAATTAGGTAATAATTGTGGATAGTAGTTAGTAGTAGTAAAAAAGAACCGTCCAGATGGGAATCCCGACGGTTCAATTTTCTATATTCAACAAAAATGGTTCATTTTATCGGATTATATTGGCTATTAAATTCTACCAGGTATAAGCAGGCAAATAAGAAAGTAGACATTCCATTATTTATTCAAATTATTATCCGGAAACATTGCTCAGGCAAAAATATTCAGGATGGGAAAAGTATTTATGACAATTTATAGAAATATGATTACCCAAAAACAAAAAGTTGAGAGGTAAAAAGCTTACATACAGATGTCTTAAGTGGTTAAAAGAACACAAACTGGTTGACCAATGGAAATAGTTTAATCATTTAGTTTGTTGGTAGATTGAAACTGTGGGGGCTTGGCCCTCGCAGTTTTTTAAGCTAGACTAAAAGTATAAAGAATTATTTTACCTATAGTGAAAACACGGGATATATTGATCATAACTTATTGAGAATGTGTCGATATGGATTCGGTTGTTATTGTTTATGGCGTGATTTTTAAATGTTCGTTTAATGCAGAATTAGATACTTGTCCCTTTTTGGGTATTCGAAGATTATCTAAGATAGAAAGGATTAATTTGTAAGTCAGAATCGGACATTGATAAAATTGATAAGCTCTTCCGGTTTTTAAAGATGTATAACCAAACTCCAGTGCATCCTGAGATGGTTTATTTACCCAGGCAAAAAGGGGTAAAGGACTTCATGATAGAGTGGATATTAGAAGAGATTTGTTTGAAAAATGATAGCTTTTGTCATAAATTTTAATCTAATTTGAGAGGATTCGTATTTTTGGGTTTATTTAGTTGAGTTGTAATACTCAATTATTGTGTTGAAAATGAGAAAAATACTTCTACTATATCTAGTTGCTATAACGCTACATTTGCATGCTCAAACTGATAAGGCTTATTTTAAGCATTTTACCAGTGATGACGGATTGCCTTCGAATTATATAGGTACTATTTTACAGGATCATGAGGGATATATGTGGTTTGGAACGTCAGAGGGACTTTCCCGTTATGATGGTTATACTTTTTATAATCTAAGGAATTCTCCTTCCGATTCGCTAAGCCTGGTACACAATAATGTAAGGTGTCTACTTGAGGATAACAAACACAACATATGGGTTGGTACGCAGAAAGGCTTGTCATATTTTGATTTGAATACTTATAAGTTCAAAAGATTTTCTTTAAAATTCAAGAATCAGATAGGCTCAGCCTGGATTACTTCCCTATGTTTGGTTGATGATAATCATTTGTTAGTAAGTACCTTTACGAAGGGGTTCTATATTTTTGATATTAAAAATGAAAAAATTATTGGTTTTAAGCATAACAATAAAGAAAACAATAGTTTAGTTAACAATACCATAAGATATGTTATAAAAGACAGGGGTAACGCTATCTGGCTGGCAACGGACGGGGGACTGGATAAGTTTGATCCTGTGAACGGCGTATTTGTCCATCTATTGGCCGGTAAGAGCGTTCAGCAACTATGCCTTAACCCCAAGGGCATGGTAGTTGTATCTACTTTGGGTGATGCAGAGATTTATACAGTTGATCCACGGAGTTGCATGGTAATAGCCAAAGAGCCATTACCTGAAGAGTTTAAAGATAAGCCTAAGAATAACTATTTTGATAGTTTCGGGAATCGATGGAGCGGAATTGTTGATGGTGGTTTAGTTTTTAAAGATGTTAAAACAAATTCGATCACACACTGGGTTTATAATAAATACACTCCTGATGGTATCGATTCCAATGCTCCACTTGTTATATATGAAGATAATATTGGGAATATATGGATAGGGACCTTTGATGGGGGAGTAAATTTGCTAGAAAGACATAGAAAACCGTTTATGCAGGTTAAGAGTAATTTTACAGGGAATGGCTTGCAAAGCAACCATGTTCGTTCCATTATTCAGGACAGCGAAGGGGATATATGGATTGGTACAAAAGTAGGAGGAATGTTAAGCAAGTTTAACCGTAAAACACTTGATTTTGTTCATTATAAACCCAATCCCTCCATACCGAATTCCTTAAATGATGAATTTGTACTTTCTATGACAGAAGCTAAACCCGGGTATCTTTGGGTGGGGACCTTATATGGCGGTCTTAATCTTTTTAACAAACGAACCGGGAAATTCACGGCCATTAAACACGATCCCAATAATACTAATAGTTTGATGTCCAATTCAATATTAGCTCTTTTCAGAGATGATAAAGGTATTGTTTGGGTTGGTAATTCGGAAAAGGGGATTGATCTATATAATCCTTCTACCGGCATTTTTACACATTTGATTAGTTCTTCTTCACCGAACAGCCTTTCTGATAACCGGATACGGGTTGTATTTCAGGATAAACAAAAGAATATTTGGGTTGGCACTTTTAACGGACTTAATCTTTATAATCCTAAGACCAAGGGTTTTCGGCAATTCCTTAATAACGTTTCGGACAGTACAAGTATATCAGATAACAATATCTTCAGTATCTGGCAGGATAAAAAACAAAATCTTTGGATTGGTACGGCAAATGGGTTTAATCTTTTCAATTACAAGACCAATACTTTTACTTCTTTTGATAGAGAGAACGGATTCCTGGCCAATAGCGCCCGAGGTATTTTTGATGACAATAGTGGCTATTTATGGATTAGTACCGATAATGGTCTTGTCAGATTTGATCCGGTTAGAAAGAAATTTAGGAAATATACTAAAGAAGATGGCATAAACAGCAATGAGTTCGCCTTTTATTCCAGTTGTAAAACCAAGGATGGTGAGATGCTGTTTGGAACTGATAATGGCTTTTTGTTGTTTAATCCGGAAAATATAACGGATAACATAGTTACCCCTCAAGTTGTAATTACAGATTTTAAGCTGTTTAACCAACCTGTTACAACCAGTGTGCCAGGGTCTCCCTTAAAGAAGAATATTTCACGGACACGTGAAATAACGCTGACCTATCGACAATCAGTTATGACATTTGAATTTTCCGCTCTTAATTTTACGTCACCCGAGAAAAATCAATATGCTTATAAAATGGACGGGTTTGATAAAGGCTGGAACTATATTGGCAATAAAAGAGATGCTACTTATACAAACCTGTCAGCCGGAACATATATATTCCGGGTTAAAGCTTCCAATAATGATGGAATTTGGAATGAGATAGGTACGTCATTGAAGATTACTATTCTACCACCTCCCTGGAAAACATGGTGGGCCTACTTTCTGTATGTTTTACTCATAGCAGCAACCTTTTTAAAATTAAGGGACCTGACTATTAAACGGATCCATGAAGAAAAGGCACATGAGCTGGATCAAATGAAATTAAAGCTTTTTATGAACGTTTCTCACGAATTCAGGACGCCTCTGACCTTAATGTTAAACCCTCTTGAAAAGATAGGGGCTTCGGATAACGTGGATGAAATTCATTCTTCTGTGCAGGTAGTAAGGCGAAGTTCCAGAAAGCTGTTAAACCTGGTAAACCAATTGCTTGATTTTAGAAAAATTGATCTTGGGAAATCGCCTTTACGGGCAATGCCTTGTAATATAGTGAGCTATACAGGGAAGATTGTAGATTTGTTTAAAAATTTAGCCTTAACCAAAGGGTTGGATTTAAGGTTTGAGAGTTCTTTGACTGAACTTGAGATATGGATAGACCTTGATAAATATGAAAAGATCATTGACAATTTGTTATCAAATGCCTTTAAATTTACAGATCCAGGAGGCCGCATAATTGTCAGAATTGACAGAGTTCATGAGGAGTCTAATAAATCGTATTTTAGCAGGCTTAAAGATATATCAGCACCTGAGTATGCTGAAATCAGAATTTGTGATACAGGGATTGGCCTTAAACAGGAGGAGCTTCGGAATATTTTTGAAAGCTTCTACCAGGTCGATCATTCAAGAGCCGGTACAGGAATCGGTCTGAATTATGCAAAAAGTCTCGTGGAGTTGCATGGTGGAGATATATCCGTGGAAAGTGAATATGGAAAGGGGAGTACCTTTTTAGTAAAGATCCCGATCGGGAGCCGACACTTAAAGCCAGAACAGATGATAACGCAAATCTCAGAAAGCGCAAATTGGGATAAAAATTTTGATACCACAACAGTAGAATCCTTACAGTATGATATTGAGAACATGGATTTTGTTGCAGAAGCTGATGAAGAAAATGAAAGGGGAGAAATACAAACTGAGCAAAATAAACAAGTAATACTGATTGTTGAAGATAATAAAACTTTGCGAAAGCAAATACATGCGGAACTTTGGGATAAGTATATTATTAAAGAGGCGGTTAATGGACAGGATGGTTTGGAAAAATCACAGAAATATTTACCGGATTTGATTATCAGCGATATAATGATGCCTAAGATGGACGGGATAGAATTTTGTAAACGAATTAAAAGTGAACTTAATACCTGTCACATTCCGGTCATCTTACTAACTGCCAAGAGTTCAATAGAAAATAAGATTGAGGGCTTTGAAACCGGGGCAGATGAGTATATGCCCAAACCTTTTAGTATGAAATTGCTTGAGGTTCGAGTAAAAAATCTTATTCTTAGCAGGAAAAAGCTTAAAGAAAAATATTCATCCAGTAAAACCCTTGAACCAGCCAAAGAATATACCACCAACAATCTGGATGCCGCGTTTCTTGAAAAAGCTACACAAATCGTGCTCGAAAATATCGAGAACCCGGATTTTTCGTTGCCGGAACTGCGGGATAAAATGGGAATGAGCCGAACCAATCTATTTAATAAAATACAATCTATTACCGGGCAGAACCCAAGTAATTTTGTAAGAACCATTCGTTTGAAGTACGCCGCTCAACTGCTGGTGCAGAATAATAGCAGTATTAAGGATATCTGTTATAAATGTGGTTTTAATTCACCTGCTTATTTTATTAAAACCTTTAGGGAGTTATACGGACAGACGCCTAAGGAATATGCGGAAGGCTCTGTGAATTCGAAGATTCCATGATTCGAAGATTTAAAGATTTATAATTTTGAGATTAGGTGTATCCTATAGATAGAGAGCATCTTTTTGCTATCATAACATTATTTTATTTATCAATGATTTAGCTAACCTGTTTAAAATTGGCTATAATTTATATTCTATAGACATAGATTTATATATCATGTTTATAAGTTTATGGATATTTGGGAGTAAATGACAACTAATTATTAAAAGAAAATTCTTTATGTGGAAAGCTAAATTAATGATGATATTGCTGACAATAGGTGCGACTGGTTATGCATCTGAGGCGTTAGGTTTTTTAACTTATATTTATAATTCCCCTGATACGGTTTCGAAGAATAATAAAGTCCAGATTTTTTCTCCAGATAAAAATATTGAAGCAAGTTTTTTCTTTAATAGGGACAGCATAGGCAAATTGTTTATTCAATACAATTTGAAATACAAATCGGTACCGGTTGTTTTGAATTCAGGAACTGACCTTGTTTTAGATGACCATTTATCAGAGCAAGCTCTGGCCCTAAAGGTCCCAAAACACGAGCGATGGTTTGAAAATCTTGTCATAACCGGAGTTACCAGGACCGATAAGGATACTATATGGAAGCCTCTTTATGGTGAGCGGAGCCGGATTGTGGATAAATATAATCAAATGATCATTCACCTTCAGAAGGATGATTATCCAAATTATAAACTTGATCTGGAAGTGAGAGCTTATGATGAAGGTCTTGCTTTCAGGTATTATTTTGTGGAGAACCCAACCGGAGTGTATTACCATATATTGTCAGAGAATACTGAATTTACAATGCCCGAAGGTACTAAAGCATGGTTTACGTCATGGGCACAAGGGCCATATCAGCTTTTACCTTTGAGTAACTGGCCTGATGAAAGTGAGCGGCCTTTGACCCTTGAATTGAAAAATGGTTTAAAGGTTTGCTTATTAGAAGGAAATCTGTCCGACTATCCTCGGACGAAATTTAAGCTAAGCAAGATTAAAGAAAATACCATTCTTACCTCGATGTACAGTGGAACTGATAAGGTATCACCTTTTTATACCCCTTGGCGAGGTATTATGGTTGCTGAAAAGTTTGGCCAATTGATAGAGAACGATGACTTTATTCTTGACCTGAATGATCCCTGTAAAGTAGAGAACACAGATTGGATAAAACCAGGAAAGATTATAAGAGAAATGACATTGACTACTGAGGGAGCCATGTCCTGTATTGATTTTGCCGCAAGGCATCATTTACAATATATTCTTTTCGACGCGAGATGGTACGGCCCAGCCATGACCTTTAGCAGTGATGCTACTCAAGTAGTTGCACCCATTGATATGAAAAAGGTTGTGGATTATGGGGTTCAACGCCATGTTGCAGTTTGGCTTTATGTGAACCAGCAGGCATTGCAGAAACAAGCGGATCAACTATTCCCAGTTTATAAAAGCTGGGGAATCAAAGGTGTTAAGTTTGGTTTTGTAGAAGTAGGTGCCCAGCGATGGACTGTATGGTTGGAAGATCTAGTAAGAAAAGCTGCTGTGAACCAGTTAATGGTTAACATACATGATGAATACCGCCCTACAGGTACGCAACGGACCTGGCCCAATGTACTTACCCAGGAGGGAATACGTGGCAATGAAGAAATGCCAGATGCCACCCACAATACGATATTACCATTTACCAGGTTAATAGCAGGGGCTGCAGATTATACCGTGTGCTATTACTCCAAAAGGATAAAGACCACGCATGCCCATCAACTAGCCTTATCGGTGATTATGTATAGTCCTCTGCAGACCTTATACTGGTACGATAAACCATCAGATTCCAAAGATGAACCGGAACTAGAATTCTTTGATAAGGTACCCACAACATGGGATGAAACCAGAGTGCTTGCAGGAGAACCAGGACAATTTATTGTGACCGCCAGGCGAAAAGGAGAGGAATGGTTTATTGGTGCGATAACCAATGATAACGCCAATAATATAACGATACCTCTTAGCTTTTTACAAAAGGGTAAAGAATATCTTGCCAGTGTTTATTCTGATGATACATCGGTCGCTACTGCCACCAAGGTAAAAATTGAGCGATTGAAAACCAACGCTTCAAAGGAATTAAAATTACAATTAACGGCTTCGGGCGGAGAAGCTATTTGGCTTAAACCTGAAAATTTAAAATGATGAGAAATGTTTTTATAAAAAAGTCTGATATTGGTGAGATTCAATTATGCTAAAGCTCCTGAGATTACTGAATAAAAAGTAAAAAAGATTTAATTGTAGAAAGATGGATGATACAATATTAATTATGAAGAAAATCAAGAGATTGGATTTGCTCTTCAATCTATGTTTGATTGTAATACTAGGATTGATTTGCGTGCTCTTATTTATTACTGTTTGATACTAATAAATTGTTGGTATTTAAAAGCAAAATCCTAAATGAGAAAGATTGTATTTATAACTTTCCTTTTCCCCCTTTACTTGAATAGTAGTGCGGCACAATGGCAATGGTCTATTATTGTAAGAAATAGCTTAGAAAATGCAGGAGAATCCCGGGCATTTCTTTGGATACCTCCCACATGTAAGAAGGTAAAAGGAGTAGTTGTAGCTCAAAATAATATGGAGGAAATAATGATCTTAGAGAATCCTATTTTCAGAAGGGCTATGAGTGATCTTGACTTTGCTGAAGTCTGGTGTACACCCTTTTTTGATCATCTTTTCCGGTTTAACCAAGGAGCCGGAGATACCTTTGCCGGAATGATGGATGATCTCGCCAATGTATCGGGTTATTCAGAATTACAGCATGTGCCAGTTGTTCCAATGGGTCATTCAGCAGCGGCAAGCTGGCCATATTATTTTGCTGCATGGAATCCTGAGAGAACACTGGCTGCCATTTCGGTAAGCGGACAATGGCCTTATTTCAGAAGTCCTGTTTTTGCTCCTGATATCTGGGGGAATCGTACTATTGATTTTGTGCCATGTCTGGAGACAATGGGAGAATACGAAGCTGCAGCCACATGGTCGACCGAAGGATTAAAAGAACGACAAGAACATCCAAACATGCCACTAAGCATGCTGGCCTGTCCAGCTGAAGGGCACTTTGCGGCTTCAGATAAAAAAATTGCTTACTTAGCCTTGTATATCAAAAAGGCTGTAGAATACAGAATGTTTCATGGAAAAAGTCATGGAGGAATCGTGAGATTAAAACCCATAGACCCGACAAAAAGTGGCTGGTTAATGGGTAAGTGGCGGTACAATCAAACTCCGACAGCCGAGGCTGCTCCTGTTAATGTTTATAAAGGTAACTGCTCTGAGGCTTTTTGGTTTTTTGATAAGGAATTAGTACAAGCTACCGAGAGTTATGAAAAGGATTATAGAGGGCATAAACCTCAGCTAGTAGGTTATATGCAGCATGGTCAATTACTCCCGCAACATAATACCCATTTACAGGTTAGTCCTATATTTCAGCCATTGGAGGACGGAATAACCTTCACCTTGTCTGGGACATTTTATGATACTGTACCATTTGGGAGTCCTCGCATGGAGCAATGGACTGGTTTACCAGCGGGGGCTCCAATTGGTCACTCATCGGGAAATATTCCTGTTTCAATAAGTAAGATTTGTGGGCCTTTTCAAAAGACAGGACAGGATACATTTGTTTTGAGTTTTGATAGAACCTACGATCCCAGATCAAACTATGCTGAGCTTGTCTTTGCGGCTGCCCACCCCGGAGATTATGAATATAAACCCGCAGTGCAGCAGGCAAGTATGATTATTCCGTTAAAAAACACTGAAGGTAAAGAACAACACATTTCGTTTCAAGAAATTCCTGATCAAAAAAATGGAACAAAGTCTGTTATACTTCAGGCTTCATCCGATGCAAATGTCCCTGTACGTTTTTATATCTTGGAAGGGCCAGCAAAAATAGCTGGTAATAAAGTTGAATTTACACGTATACCGCCGCGAAGTAGATATCCTATAAAAATTACCATTGTTGCATGGCAGTATGGACGCAGTAAAGAACCTAAATTACAATCAGCTCAACCAGTAGTCAGAACTTTTTACATTTTAAAATAATTCATAATCTTTAATTAACATGAAGAATTACGCGATAGGGGTCGATATCGGAGGAAGTCATATTAGTTGTGCCGTTATCGATCTCAAAAAGAAAACTATTCTACCTGACTCATATTCAACAGAGCTAGTAGATAACAAGGCCAAAGCAGATGATATTCTTAACAATTGGGCATCGGCTATTAAAGGGTCGCTAAATAAAATAGAAAGAAATGAACTGGCAGGTATAGGCTTTGCTATGCCCGGTCCGTTTGAATATGATAAAGGAATTGCCAGGTTCAGTCATGTGGTAGATAAGTATGAAAATCTTTTTGGAATAAATATAGCCAACTACCTGAAAGAAGCTTTTTCTTTGGAAGATGAATCCCAAGTCCGTTTTATGAATGATGCCTCAGCTTTTGCAGTTGGTGAAGCCTGGTTTGGGAAAGCTGCCGAAGTGGCGAAGTCAGTATCTATTACCCTTGGTACTGGCTTTGGGTCAGCATTTATAGATGAAGGATTACCCGTTGTAGAAAGAGAGGATGTTCCTAAGATGGGCTGTGTATGGCATTTGCCATTCAGGAATGGCATTGGTGATGACTATTTTTCGACACGCTGGTTTATCAAACGATATGCAGAGAGAACGGGTCAACGGTCTACGGGAGTAAAAGAAATTGCTGAGAAAGCAAAAACCGATCCCTGGACCAAAGAAATATTCATTGAATATGGGCAGAATCTTGGACTCTTTCTTGGACCGCGATTAAAAACGTTTGATGCTGAAGTATTGGTCATAGGTGGCAATGTTTCAGAGGCATTCCCCTTGTTTGGAGAATATTTTAAAGAAATACTCCGGAATATGGACGTAAAGACTTCGATACACATATCCGAACTAAAAGAAGGTGCAGCACTTATTGGTAGTGCACGGATGTTTGAGCAGGATTTCTGGATGGAAATTAAACCACTTTTATCTAAGATGTAAACTTAAACCATTAAATTATGTCAAAAAAATTAAAATCTAATTATGTTTTGCCAGTGCTTATGTCATTTTTTGTAATGAGTTTTATTGATATGGTGGGCATTGGAGTTGATCGGGTTAAACCCGATTTTCATTTGAGCAATACCTTAGCACAACTTATTCCCTCTGCTGCATTTCTTTGGTTTTTTATTTTGGCAGTCCCTATTGGAGTTCTGCAAGATTATTTCGGAAAACGGAATGTTTTAAGCATAGGAATGGCAGTTACAGCGTTGGGCCTACTTTTGCCATTCTTGATCTATTCTTTTACGATGGTTCTTATTGGTTTTGCATTTTTAGGAGTCGGCAATACCATTGTTCAGGTTTCAGCCAATCCATTATTAGTAGATGTGGTTCCTTCGCACCGCAGATCCAGCTTTTTGAGCTTTTCGCAATTTGTAAAATCCATTGGATCCATGTTGGCCGCTCCCCTTGCAGGATGGTTTGCCCTGAAATATGGCAATTGGAAAATCTTGTTTTTGGCATCAGGAATTGTGTCCGTTCTGACAGTGCTTTGGCTTGAAGGTACAAGGATTGAAGAAACAAGAAACGTAAAAGAGAGGGCTACATTTGCATCTTCATTTAAACTGCTTGGCATTGGCTATGTGTCTATGATGGTTTTGTGTATATTCCTCATCGTTGGTATTGATGTTGGGGTGAACGCAGTTTCAGGACAGTTTCTATTAAGCAAGTTTCAGTCTTCACAGACTTTTGCAGAATCAGGACGAAGTGTTTATTTCTTTGGTAAAATGCTAGGTACATTTGGTGGTGCTCTGCTTTTAACAATCTTACCTTCCCGTAAATTTTTCTTGTGGTCATCTTTACTTTCCGTACTCTCGATTTTGACACTTTTGGTGGTTCCTACTCAAGTGACGGCAATGATCATTATTTTCATAATCGGATTAGGGGTATCCAATATTTTTCCGCTTGTATTTTCTTTATCAATTGAAAAATATCCAGAACGAACAAACGAAATTTCAGGACTGATGATCATGGCCGTTTCCGGTGGAGCCGTTATTCCATTGCTTATTGGATGGATAACTGATTTATCCTCCAGTGTTACTATAGGAATGGTTGTGCTTTTAATATGCGCCATTTACGAACTTTTTGCAGCACTTTATAATTTAAAAAGAAACTAAATAGCCTATATTTTCTGATATTTAGGATATTAAACAAATTTATTTTAAAAGACCATTTGAAGAAAAGTCAAGTGGTCTTTTTTTATGATTTCAATGAAACAGATGGTAAAATTAGCTATAATTTATAACCTTCTGGCTATAATTTGTATGCAATTAATCTTTAATAACAAATATTTGTACAGTTTCATTTTGGATTTACAACTACTGATTATGGTACAAAGATTTGAATACAATCTATATTTATCGATTTTAGCAAACTCCCATTTTTATTGAACAAGATTAGGAATTTATTTCCAATGCAATGCGTTTGGTGTAGTCTCTGACGATATCAAAAAATGCTTCATGAGCTATGAGGGCTTAAACAAGTTAAATATTAAGACGCCATACAATTTATTACGAATTCAAAAAAGGTCTATTTAACTGTATAACTAATAAATACAAGTAACTAATATAAAATTAACAGGATTGGAGGTGGCATAAGAACATAATAAAATTAATTCATTGAGTGTACTTGCCTCAAGGAGGTTAAAGTGCAGGGTGTTAACTACACAATTACAGATATTTTACAAATATTAACTAATTAGAGTTATCAATATGAAAAAATTTTTATTTTCATTGTCAATTGGATACTTGGTTTTAAGCCTTAGTTCATGTAGCAAAAAAGAAAGCGTAGAAGTAATATCGAAAGATAGTCCTACTCTTAAATCTACTTTCATTCATCCGGGAACAGTTTTATCTGCATCGCAGATAGCGTTTGCCAAAGCTAAAGTAGCCGCAGGTATAGAACCTTATAAGACATGTTACGCTAACTTACAAAGTGATAATGCTACATTATTATCAAGTAGTTACCCATCACATGCGCACACTACAGTTGGCCGTAATATGTATAAGAGCGACTACGAGAATGATTCCAGGGCAATATTCGTAAATGCCATAATGTGGCAAATGACAGGTACAGCCAGCTATGCCGATAAAGTCGTTGCTCTGCTCGAATCTTGGTATGCAACCTGCACGTCCATTCAATATCCCGACAATGATTGGCAACTGTGCCTTGGTTATGGATTGCATCAAATGATTTATGGTGCTGATTTGATTTATAACTATTCCGGATTTACTTCGACTAAAAAGGCGCATGCAATTACTCTATTCACGCGATTCTATAACTATTATCAAACCTATGCTACTACCTGGGGGGTTAAATGCCCATTTGTGAAAGATGGTTGGCCATCATGGGGCTCAAGTGCAGGTAAATTCATTATGGCTTATGGCATATTCTGCGAAAATACAACTGCATATAATTTGGCGAAAGAATATTTCAACAGAACAGCGGCTAATGGCGCTGATGTTGGTACAGTTCAGACTGCATTTTTATCTACAGGTCAACCACTAGAGTGTGCGCGGGATCAATTCTATGTACAATTAGGTTTAGGTAGCTTCTTAGAGATGTGTCAGATGGCAAGAAATCAAGGAGATAACTCACTTTTTGATGCCCGTAATGGTGTGATTGGTAAGGCAATGGAATATGTTGCCAAGTATAACCTTGGAAACAGTGTTACCTGGACGTCTTGGACTCCTGCAACATCTATTTGGGGTGTAACTTACCCCATCACTTCGATTTCGTCAAGTAACCGAGGTAGATTCCGCAATATCTGGCACCTTTCTGTTGATTACTACCAACACTATCGTGGTTTGAATGCCTCAAATTATTCTTTGCAAGTTATATGGAATTATATGGACCAAGAACGTCAGGCAGCAACAGTTACGGACGAAGTTGGTTATGGCAGTTTATTTTATAACAATCCAGATCAAACCGTAGTACCTCCTTCATACACTTGGTCAGGTATCTATTAATAAAAATCATACTTGAATTTAAAAGAGCCGTGGTGAATTCCATGGCTCTTTTTTAAATTAACCCTTATTGATCAGTACAAAGAATAAAGAACTTTCCTATTGATATTACAAAATGAACTTTTTTCGCTTCCTTATATATTAAAACCGGAAATAAAACTTTTCTTTCTGAAATTGAAAGCTTATTAAATCAAGTTATTCTAAGTTCGGTGTGACATGATGCCATAACTTTAGAAAGATTCCTAACCTCAAGATTTCAAAACTTACACTAAGTGTTCTTGGTTTAGTGCTCCTTTTTTGAACTATCGGTTTAGTAGCTATAATTTATATCCTTTTGGCTATAATTTATATTCCTTTCGGTTTGAATAACCAAACTTTGTGTTAATTAATTGTACTAACAATTCTTTTTGATACAAGGCTACCTATTATGAAAAAACTTGTTCACATAGCAGTTATATTCACTTTAAACGAACCTTAAATTTTAATGAATTTAAAATACTATTCTAATCATTTATTTGATCGAGGTTATATTTTAAAAAACATAAATACTGTAAACGATTTTTGTCTAACTTAACTACACGATTATGAACAAACAACTGACCTAGTGGCTACCTAAAGAGTTATTGTAACTCATTTTATTTCCATAATAAAGATAAATATATGTAAAACAATAATTAAAAAAAGTATGAGAATAGAACTAAGCTATTTAAAGTATCAACAAAAGCCATTGATACGAATGAAATTACTTACCGTTGTATTGGTTTTATTAGCGGTACAGATGACTATTGCTGCTAATTATTTGAACGCCGATCCTAATAAAAAAATTGTGAAGGCACAACAAACTAAAATTGAAGGGACAGTTACTGATGCCAATACAGGAGAAGCCTTACCTGGCGTTAGTATTGCCATTGAAGGTTCCGCAAGCGGGGTTATAACGGATTTAAACGGGAAATATTCTATTGAGGTACCAAGCCATGATGCTACTCTGGTGTTTTCTTTCGTCGGCTATTTACCTGAAAAAGTAGCAGTACAAGGGAAAACTCAAATAGACGTAAAATTAGTCTCTGACATTAAAAAGCTAGATGATGTT